>JASLRT010000076.1 GCA_030743815.1 Candidatus Neomarinimicrobiota bacterium
TACCGGGTGTAGTGGCCTCGGCACCCGAGGAAGATGCTGAGCTAAAGCCAATCGCCGGAGAGTCATCATCATCTGTGATGGTATGTGTAATTGTTGAATTAGTGCCCAGCGACGGAGAAGGGGTCTGACTGGTGGAATAGACTGGATTAGAAAGGGTTAAAACTATTGTTTCGTTGTTTTCATCCATTGCATCATTATTTATTGTAGCGGTTACATTGGTAGAGGTATTACCGGCCGTAATAGTAGCTGTTCCATCAGCAAGGGTGTAATCTGTGCCTCCTCCGGTTGCGGTGGAAGTACCTCCAACCGCATAGCTGACATTGATATCGATACCGGAAGCAGCGGATAATGTGGGCACAAAAACCGGGTTAGCTGATTCAGCACTTGCATTTGTAGCTGCAGGAAATGCAATAGAAGGAGCATCATCATCATCTGTTATTGTATAAGTGTGAGTTGTATTGGTGCCCAAATTAGCATTTGTTGGACCTGAAACGGTAAGAATCACTGTTTCATTTGGTTCATCCCGCGTATCGGCAACAATTACAGCACTGACATTGGTTGTTGTACTTCCTGCAGAAATAGTTGCGGTTCCGTCTGCGAGGGTGTAATCCGTGCCACCACCTGTTGCCGTACCTGTAACAGCATAGGCTACCGTAACATCTCTGCCGGAAACCGGCGAAAGAGTTAAGCCGATGCTCGCCGGTGTGGAACCTTCGGCAGCACTGGAGCTGGTAGATGTAAACGCAATCTCAGGCAAAGCATCATCATCAGTAATCGTGAAGGTATGAGTGCTGTTAGTACCGATGGAAGAATTGGTCGGGCTCGAAAGCGTGACGACAAAATATTCATTATCCTCATCCAGTGCATCACTAACGATCACAGGCGCAATACTCGTCGTTGTCGCACCAGCGCTAACTGTAGCTGTACCAGAAGCGAGCGTGTAATCGGTACCGCTACCGGTAGCGGTACCAGAAGTTACAGCATAACCAACTGTAGCATCTAAACCAGAAACAGCAGATAACGTCAAACCAAGGCTTGCCGGAGTGGTTGACTCCGCACCGCTTGACGTTGCATCTGTAAATGCTATAGTAGGTGCCGAATCATCATTGTTAATTGTATATGTATGTACTGATCTACCCCCCAAGGATGAAGCACTTGCACCAGATAAAGTAACAATAATCGTTTCGCCTTCTTCATACAAATCATCGTTAACTATAGTCGGGGTAATATTTGTTGTTGTGTTACCAGCAGTAATTGTAGCTGTCCCGTTGGCGAGCGTGTAATCCGTGCCGCTACCGGTAGCTGTCCCCGTAATCGCATAATCGACCGTCATGCTTGTATATGAAGCCAGATTCGTGGAAACTTCTATATTTGGAGACGCTGTCGCTTCAGAACCACTGGACGCACCATCTGTATCTGTAAACTGTATTGTGGGTGTCGCTTCATCATCGGTTATGGTATAAGTATGTGTTTGATTAGTTCCTAAAGAAGCGTAAGTAGGATTTGAGATAGTTACTATAACAGTTTCGTTGGTTTCATCAATACTGTCATCGACGATTGTCGCTGTAATGTTCTGGGTGGTAGTACCAGCGTTGCCGGTAATTGTAGCTGTTCCATTAGCCAGGGTATAGTCCGTTCCACTTCCCGTTGCAGTGCCACTTAAGGCATAATCCACCGTAACATCCCGTCCTGAAGCAGCTGAGAGTGTCAATTGCATAGGCGCAGATGCTTCATCCTCATCATCATCTGAAGACGTGGCTGTAAAAGCTATAGAGGGTGTATCATCATTATCAGTGATCGTATAAGTGTGTGTTGTTTGAACCCCAGTTATAGATGCATTGGTGGGGCTAGCGATAGTGATGATAATAGTCTCGTCAGCTTCATCAAGAGCATCATTAACAATTGTAATAGCAATATTTTTTGTCGTAGTACTAGCGTTGCCGGTAATTGTAGCTGTGCCAGCACTTAAAGTAAAATCCGTACCACTACCTGTCGCTGTCCCACCGGTTACAGAATAGTTTACGGCCACGTTCTGCCCTGAGGCCGCAGACAGTGTCAAACCGGCGTTCACTGAAGTTGTAGATTCTGCACCGTTGGCAGTCGCATTCGTAAAATAGATAGTGGGAGTAGCATCATCATCCGAGATAGTATATGTATGTGTAGTAGTAGACCCGAGAGTGGAATTAGATGGATCTGTAATTGCGATAGTAAAGTTTTCATCAGCTTCATCGAGAGCATCATCATTTATGTCTACAGTAAATGTATTGGTCAAGACGCTACCGCTCTTGTTGCTGTTGATTGTTAATGTTCCACCTGTTTCGGTAAAATCGACACCACCGTCAGTGGCCGTGTTTTCTGTGAGCGCATAATCCACGGTAGGAGCCAGACAAGAGTAGGAAGATAGTGTAACTTCAACTTCCCCGTCTGTATCTTCAGAAATTGAGGCAGCTGAGGTAGAAAAGGAAATTGTAGGTGTGGCATCATCATCCGTGATCGTAATGGTAGTGGCTGTTGTACCGCTCGCACCAGTAATACCGCCAGCCTCACCTGTAAAGCCCAGTATAATGGTCTCATTGGCCTCATCACAGGCATCCGTATCTATAGTTATACTGAAAGTTGCAGAACTTGTGCTTCCATTCGCAAACGACAAGGCTTGAGAGCCGAAGGTGTAATCATCTGTTGTGGCTGTCCCTCCAGTTCTTTCCCATGAAATATACGAAGCTTCCTCTGGATCCCCGGAAATATCCACTGTTATGGTGACGGTACCGTCACTCTCACCAACAGTGTAAGTGGCAGCATTAAAGTCAACTGTTACGGCATTCAGATAGTTTGAAAAAAGAACAAAGGTCCCCAGTAAGCAGTATCTGTACAGTCGCGAACTTAATGCGATTCGAGTCGAATCTTTGTAACAAGTTGGAATCATCTGATATGAATTAACCTTATCTTCATTATGTCATTAATGTTCTTCCATCAAAAATTTACTAAAGTAAAATTTTATTGCTGTTGACCCACATCACAGACTCCGATTAACTCCTTTGATGATGGTTGATTAAAACCTCCCACTGAAATCGATAATTCTTTTGTATCCTCACAATGTCATACCAAAAGATAAAAACAGATCTACCCAGGAGATATGTGTCCCCCCTCTCCTCAGATCAGCCGGAATGTTGTAGGCAAAGTTTGACCGCACCCCGATCCTCATATCAATCAGGTTGGCGATAGAGAAGCCGCTGCTCAGCGACCCCATATAAGCGGGTGAGGAACCGAGAAAACCCATCCCTAACTGGAGGTTCGAAGGTCCGGCGGGAATTGTCGCGACGCCAAAAGCACCGAATCCTTCGTACTGTCCTCCTATGGGCAGTGTATTCTGGAAGCCGAAGGTTGCCACTTCAGCTCCCACCCTGAACCCGACAGGACCGATCTTGAGAAAGAACGGCAGATCGACACTAATCCTTACGTTTGGTACTCCGTCCCATGAATTCAGGGTGACATTCCTGAAGCTGGGCATTCCCCCCGACAGCTGGATAGTAATACCGCGTTTGTATGTCGGTTCCTCACTTACCGGCTCTTCCTCTTCTTCTTCGAATCCACCAAATTCTTCACCAAACTCTTCCTCGGCACCGAACTCTTCTTCACCTTCATCAAAAAATCCTTCATCTTCCCCGAAGAATTCCTCTTCTTCACCAAACCCTTCCTCATCTTCAAAGGATTCACCTTCCTCACCGAAAAATTCTTCATCTCCAAATCCTTCTTCCTCATCAAAGAAGAATTCATCGCTTTCTTCGTCCTGGGCAAAGACAGGAACGGCAAATATAATAGACAAAATGAGCATCCATCTAACAGTTACAGAGAAAAATGTTAACAGATGATTGTGGTCAGTTTTTGGCATCATTACTAAGCAGTCATTGCAGTGTGTAAGCCACAGCGACAAATCCGTCAAGCCAGGCAGCCATGGAACCGTAAGTTTTAACCTCGGGCGGAGGATCGGCGGCGGCTGTCGATCTGACGCCGATACGCATGATGAGTGATTCTCCTACAGGAATGCCGAAGCTCTGAGATGCTACTATCGCTGGCGAAGATCCAGCAATCCCTACGCCTAACTTTATGCGGGAATCACCGGCGGGGATGCTCAAGATAGCGGCACCGCTCACACCCTTGAATACGCCACCCACGGGCAGGTAATTCTCGAACTTGAAGGAGCCTACTTCCAGCCCCAATCGAAACTTGACCGGACCAAGCTGCATGATGAATGGAAGTTCCAGTCCCAAGCGGAGGTCGAAGAAGGAATTCCACGTCATGAGGGTGCTGTTGACATAACCGGGAGATGCCGCTGAAAGCTGAATCGTAAAACCTTCCTGCTCTGCCTTTCTGGCAAGACCAACGCCACTTTCGTCCGCCTCATCTACCGCTTCTTCCTCCTCTGCGAGAAACTCGTCAAACTCGTCATCTTCCGCTTCATCAAAGAACTCTTCTTCTTCGCCTAAGTCTTCCTCTTCGAACTCACCTTCATCCTCCTCAAAGAATCCCTCTTCTTCGTCGAAGATTTCTTCATCGTCACCAAAAAACTCTTCATCTCCAAAGCTTTCTTCCTCTTCTCCCCAAAAGATCCCTTCTTCCTCCTGAGCGAAGATAAAATTCGGCCATGCGAGAAGAGCTAACGCTAACGCCACTATAAACCAGAACGAGCGTATATGTGCAGTATGACTCGAAGCTATCAAGACAAATATACTCCTAGCAGTTTTTCGTCAGAAAACATTCCTTACCTCTTCGATACATTTCCCGGCAACTGTAAATATACTCTGGACTGAAAAAGAAATCAATAAAAGAGATGCGGCAGAAAAAACCGCACTATTGAGGATTATAGGCAGGAAAATCTTTCATCACACTACTACAGAAATACTCCAACTACCGGAGACTCTCGTGATGAGCCCGTCAATCTAGTGCATGATGTGAACGTAGATCGGTAGCGTATAAGGGATTCCCCGTCTGTCGACCGTCACGCCATATGTACACCCGCCAGGACTCGAACCCGGAACCTTCTGGTCCGTAGCCAGACGCTCTATCCAATTGAGCTACGGGTGCTGTTGGTAGCGCGTACGGGATTTGAACCCGTGTTACCGGCTTGAGAGGCCGGCGTCCTGACCCCTAGACGAACGCGCCATGCTGGGGAGTAGGGACTCGAACCCCAATTACCAGGGCCAGAACCTGGCGTCCTGCCGTTAGACGACTCCCCATTCCTTATCATCAAAAAACAGACACACTTTTATCTTCAGCAAGAAGCGGGCAAATTTACCCTTTTAGCAGAAGGTCAACAATGACTTTCGATGGGATATCTGACAATAAGTTACTGAAGAATGCGACTAACACATGTGGGACGGCAGTGAAGGCTTTGTCTTGGAATCCACAGGATCTTCATAGTCGAAATCGTTCACACTCTCCACGAGTGAACCGGAATATTGAGCGGCCAGGATCACCGACGGCTATAGTAGAGTAAATCGAGCACGGTCAGGAGACCGTGCTCGATCACAGTTTAGAATAAGAGACCTGCCCACGTTGCTCCCAATAGGGAATCGTGACAGATCAAGAACAACAGAGTGTCAATACTAAAAATTACTTGTCAGGTTGATGGTAACGGCATCCTCAATCCCCGGCACATAGACGCAGACGCCGCTGTCGCATTTCAATCCCCCCTGCAGTGAACCGTAAAACAGAGAGAGAATCGTAGACGGCGTCACATAAACGGACGACTGAACACCGAACCATTTGTTCCTTAAGTCGACGCCGTTGCGGCGAATCACAGCCTCCAGCCAGCTGTCGTCCCCGGGATCTGTGTTGGCGCTCTGTCCTGTTTTGAGCTGCGAAGCGTAGTCATAAACAAGACCAACACTGAAGCGCGACGGCTTGCCGACATTCACCGCAACGTAGCGGTAGTAGTACGGAACGGAAGTAACTTCATCCGTTGTCACACTGTCCACGGCGCCGGTCTGCTGATCTTCGTACCCGATGTACGTCTTGAGCTGAAGGTCTTCCCACTGGTGCTCCCAGTAGATTGTTAATCCCAACTCCAACGGCAGACTGACGCTTAACTCCGTCGGCAGTGTCAGCAAGTTTCGTTTCTCCCAGGTGACTATCCGTTTCGAGCGGGATGAAAGCCATTCAGAAACGCCTGCCCGTTCGATGTATGAAGCGTCGTAAGTAATAATTTCACTCGCTTGTGAAAGCATCCCTTTGAAATCAAGTCCTAACTGCTCGAAGTGACTGTTGATTTCACCATAAATCTCTCTGAATGGATAGTACTGTTCACGCCCGTCCATCCACAACGGCGTCTGGGTCTCCTTAGCAACCCACTCAGTAGAAAAATCGGGATGGAACACCTTGTGGAAGGCAACATGTCGGCTGCTTGCGGCGTAATTGAAAAGCAGGAAAATATCTTCATTCAGCTCAAAGTTGGCTTCGATCTGCAGACCGACTTCATCTTCAAAATCCATAACGTGGGGTGTTCTTGATAGAAGCGTCGAACTGTGTTCACGGAATGCCGATGGTGGTCTCTGGACTGAACTGCTACGGCCGAGCCTGAAAGGTAGATGGCGTCTCCTGTCAGGATCACTGCTGTCGTACATATAGTTTTTGTATTCCACCGTCAGTCCAAGGCGGCCCGGATAATAAGATATACTTCCATATCCGCCCCACCCCTGCTGACTATCTTCATAAGTGAACCACTTGCGGTGAGCCGAAGAAAACAGGCTGTCACCATCCATGATCCTGTGCTCCCTGCGGGCAAATTCAAGGTATAGATCGAAATTCGGACCGATGTATTCTCCCATCAGTCCGGGGATGACGGATTGCGTATGCACGTTTGTGGAATCCACTGTCACGTAGCCACCTTCGAACAGATTTCGCATCTTATTGAACCACGGATTGGAGGCGTTCACCCGTACCACATATCCCCCAAGGGAAACGCCCGCCACCACCTCACGCCGTAAGACGGAGAGAGCGCTCACCGTGCTGTTGTCGGAAAAGTCTCTGATTCTAGGATCGACGCCGGGACCAACGGGCAGGTGACGTCCGCCGGCGATGCGGCCTGTGAGGGCGTCTATCAACCAGGTATTCTGCGGACGGTATCTTAGCCAGATTCCCCTCAGAGAAGTATCCCAGTCGATGCCCTGGTTTTCCCACAGATTGAGCGCCAGACCGCGACCGATCTGACCGTATAGATCACCAGCAGTCACAGATAGACTTTCGCCTTCCCACGACAGGCGGATCTTTCTCAGACCGCGCAGCGGCGGTCCGATCTGCGGCGGTGAACTGAACTCGAGATTGCTCCAGATGAAAAAGCTACCGTACCCTGCCGTCAGATCGATAAAATGTTCGCGATAGATGTATGGTGATAGTGCATCACTGCCTATTTCAAGACTTCGCTGTTTTCCTTCCCCATACAGTGACGTAAGACCGGCTGAATAAAAAAAATCCTGCCCCCCGATTTGGACCAGGAGAATGGCCAGAAAAAGGATGGTTTTGCGCAAAGGAGATTAGTGCGAGGGAGGTGAGTCTGAAGATTCTGTCGCTTCCTGCCGAACAAGAGATTGGATTTGTTCTTCCAGCACTTTTTCGTCACCCGGTACATAGCCAGTATGCTTGTAAACAATCTCACCGTACCTGCTGACCAGGACTGTGAACGGCATGACGTTCCCGTTCAGCCTTCGATAACTTTCCTGCACAGGATCGAGTGCCACCAGGAAATTGTAACCTTTTGATCGAACATAAGAGCGAACTTTTGAGCGGCTGCGTTCCGTATCAAGATTTATGGCCAGCACTCTTAAGTTGTCCTTTGTATACTTCTCGTGAAAGTTGTCCAGATGCCTCATGGCCTTCAGGCACGGTGCGCACCACAACGCCCAGAAGTCGATCAGCAGCGGCCCGTCATTCAACAGTTGGCGGACGGTCGTATTTTTGCCGTCAACCATCTTCAGGGATAAGGATGGGATACGATTCGTCTGGGAGAGAACCAGGGATGCGCTTACAATGAGACTAAATAAGAGGCGTTTCACAAGAGTTCTGACAGAAACTCAGACAACTCTGTTTCGGGAACAAATTCTACCAGAACACGTGCGTAGCGCGCCACTTCTTTGTGCGGCAATTCGAGTACATAATTCGCTTTAATATCCACCGCTTCCATTGTCACCTGTAGTGACCAGCTGCCAACGGTAAAAACTATCAGCGGCGAAAAGATATGTTCTGTCACGTAGTTGACACTGTCGGCTTTCCGCTTTTTCCAGTAAGGGTCAGTGCTGTCAAGGATCACGGTTCGGACTCTGCCGTCAACATCGTACAACTGAATTACAGGAACAGTCCTGAACGCACCCTTCTTGATACGATCGTTTAAATACTCAGGCAGCGGGAATTTACTCCTGGAAAATTCTATGGTAGTAAGAGATCCCTTCTGCCGCACACCAGTGTACGGAAGTGATTTCAGCATATCCTTAATGAGATTTTCCCTTAACGAATATTTCACCGGCACGGTCAGAACAATCATCTTTGAGTCATCATTCTTGATCTCTAGTTCCGGATTGCCGATGGTGACCTGATACGGATTGCTCGAAATCCTGGTGAGGATCTCTTCGAGCATCTGGACATCCTCGGGAGGCATCACTTCCTCATTACCGGAGGAGCCGAAAGTGAAGTCGCGCGAAAACTTACCGTGAGAGTCTACCGTGCCATCTCCTACCTCCCTGGCGCCGATATAGACATCCATCGCCTCCTCAAGATTTTCCAATGCCGAAGAGAGCGAAAAATTCATTTCCTTCATCTGCTGACTGTATTGCGGCGGTTCGGCTTCAACCAAAGGTGTCTTCAGTGTACCAGGTTCCTGCGTCGGCAACTGTCCTTTGAGCGGCTCGTTGACTTTTCTGAACAGATCATCACTTAGTGCGGGAACCCGATTCAGTGATCCTCGCGCCACAACTTTACCCAGTTCATCCCAGTTGGCTATGTTTATAAGCTGTACATTCACCACTACCTGATCGAGCTCGCGTGTGAAGGTACCCATCAGAAGGACGTTCCTTGTGCCGGGTTTTTGCCTCAGAAGTAGAGAACGATCCTGCAATATTCTCTCCATCTGCTGGCGACCGAGAATCCTGACACCGTCGATGCTTTCAAACTTCGATTTCAGCATATCGACGAAACCGGTGCTGAGCCATTGGACGGAAGGTTCATTTTTGATATTGTCAAATTCGAGGATATAGAGGTTAAGCCAGCGTGGTGCAGGGGCTAATCCCCGCAGTAGTGAGACCGCGGTTACAAACAGTAGAAGAACAAAGGCTTGACGGATTCCCTTCATCTTACGGCAATGTATTAGCTTGGGGAAGATTTTCAAATGCAATTTTTTCTAACCCTGGTTTTGCGAAACTATCGCTTTTTCTATCTTGGCCCACGAATCCCGTAGGGGAACGATGCGGTTAAAAACAGGCGCGTCTTCTCTGGTATCGACAGGATCTACGTAGAAGTAACCGACCCGTTCAAACTGGTAATGAGTACCGGGTTCAGCACTTCTAAGGTCGGGTTCAACAAGGCAGGCGGAGATAAGGTTGAGAGAATCCGGATTGAGGTCCGCTTTAAAATCGCCTTTAGTTTCACTCCCAGGACTCGGAGCACGGAACAGGCGATCATACTGGCGAACCTCCACTCCAACCGCATGATCGGCAGAGACCCAGTGAATTGTCCCCTTCACTTTCCGGCCATCTGGTGCGGAGCCGCCACTCGTCTCGGGATCGTATGTGCAGCGCAGCTCAACAACTTCACCCGTCTTGTCACTTTTCACAACGTCGGTACATGTGATGAAATAGGCATAACGCAGTCGCACCTCACGACCGGGAGATAGCCGGAAAAACTTTCTGGGCGGATCTTCACGAAAATCGTTTCGATCAATATAGATCTCCCGCGAAAATGGAACCTGCCTCGTTCCCATTGAATGATCTTCAGGATTGTTAACAGCCTGCACTTCCTCCACCTCTCCTTCAGGATAGTTTTCGATCACCACTTTTAAAGGATCCAATACAGCCATCCGTCTCGGCGCCCGCCTGTTCAGATCCTGCCGCACACAATGTTCCAGGAGTCCAACATCGACAACAGCTTCACGCTTGGCGACACCAACCCGCGTAGCAAAATCTCGCATAGACTCAGGTGTGTAACCTCTACGGCGCAAACCGGATATCGTCGGCATTCGCGGATCGTCCCACCCTGACACCAACCCCTCTTCCACCAGCTGAAAAAGTTTCCGTTTGCTCATGACCGTATAACTGAGGTTCAAGCGGGCAAATTCGATCTGCTGCGGATGATAAACATCCAATTCATCCAGATACCAGTCGTAGAGAGGCCGGTGATCTTCAAATTCCAGCGTGCAGACTGAATGGGTTATCCCCTCGATGGAATCTTCCAAGCCGTGAGCCCAGTCATAAGTTGGATAGATGCACCACTTATCTTTCGTCCTGTGGTGGCTGGCATGGACGATCCTGTACATAACCGGATCGCGCAGGTTTAGATTGGATGCTGCCATATCTATCTTGGCACGCAAAACTTTTGAACCGTTACCAAATTCTCCTTTACGCATTCTGTCAAACAGATCGAGGTTTTCCTCAATCGACCTGTTGCGAAAGGGACTCTCCTTCCCCGGTTGGGTGAGTGTGCCGCGGTATTGCCGAATTTCATCAGCGGAAAGATCGTCCACGTAAGCTTTTCCCGCCGCCGTCAGCTGGACCGCATACTCGTACATCTGGTGGAAGTAGTCAGACGCATAGCAGATATGGTCTCCCCAGTCGAAACCGAGCCAGCTGACGTCTTCGATAATGGACTCTACATACTCAGCCTCCTCCTTCACCGGATTGGTGTCGTCAAAGCGCAGGTTGCAGAAACCGCCATATTTCTGCGCCAGCCCGAAATTGAGGCAGATCGATTTGGCGTGACCGATATGCAGATAACCGTTTGGCTCAGGAGGAAAACGGGTATGGACGCGGCCCTTCCACTTCCCGCTCTCCATATCAGCATCGATAATCTGCTCGATAAAGTTCTTCGGCCCGTTTTCCTTAGCACTCATGGGGAAGACTCCTCAAAATCTCCATTAGCGGACGGTAGTCTTTCAAGAGCGGCGGCCAGTCTCCGCAGGCACGTCTCTTTGCCGATCATTTCCATCAGGAGAAAAAGCGACGGTCCGTGAGGAACTCCCGTCAATGCCAGTCTTGCGGGATGAATAAGCTTTCCAGGACTCAACCCCTTTTCATCGGTGACTGTCTTCAACACCTCTTCAAGTGTGGATTCATTCCACTCTTGAAGGCTTTCCAATTGAGTGACATAGAATTCAACCAATTCATTAACTGTTCTATCTTTCCACCGTTTATTAGAGGTTTTACGGTCGTATCTTTCCGGATCATCAAAGAAGAAATCCGAATTCTCCATGATTTCCACAAGTGTCTTAACACGACCCTTCTGGATATCGACGATATTAAGAAGCGTCTCCTTCGCGACTTCCGTGCGCCAGTCTGGGTTCAGAGTATGAATCCGCTCCAGCAAAGTTTCCGGGATATTCCCCATCATATGCTGACCACTCACCCAGGTCAGCTTCTGTTCATCAAAAACAGCTGCCTTCTTCACGATCCGCGCCACGCTGAATTCCTTAACCAACTCTTCCACGGTGAATATTTCGCGCTCATCTCCAGGAGACCATCCCAGGAGTGCCAGGTAGTTTGCCAGTGCTTCAGCAAGATAGCCCAGAAACTGATACTCATGCACACCTTTGGCATCGTGGCGTTTGCTCAGCCGCCTACCATCAGGACCGAGAATCATAGGCACGTGAGCAAATTGTGGTGCCTGCCTGTCCAAGGCTTGATAGATAATCAGCTGCTTGGGCGTGTTTGTCAGATGATCTTCACCCCTGATGACATGCGTAACCTCCATATCTGAATCGTCAACGACCACCGTGAAGTTATAGGTCGGTGTGCCGTTCGTCCGCTGGATAATAAAATCATCTATCTCCCTGTTATCCACCTCAATCTCACCGTATACCCTGTCGGAGAAGTTCGTCTTGCCCTCGGGAACCGCTATCCTGACACAGAACGGTTCAGCTGCATTCATCTTCGCTTTCACTTCGTCCTGACTGAGATCTCGGCAGACGCCGGAGTATTTATAGGTCTCTCCCGCTTCAACCGCCTCTTGACGCTCTGCCGACAATTGTTCTTTTGTGCAAAAGCAGTGATAAGCCATGCCATTGCTCAGGAGCTTAAGTGCTCTCTCTTGATAGACCTCCTTCCTCCCGGACTGGTAGACAATAGGACCGTCCCATTCCAGACCCATCCACCGCAGCGAAGCGCATATCTGGTCAACAAATTCCTGCTTGGAGCGCTGCTCGTCTGTATCTTCGATCCTCAGGTAGAATTGGCCGCTGTGTTTCCTGGCGAACAGATAGTTGAAGAGCGCTGTCCGGGCGCCGCCCAAATGCAGCTGACCAGTGGGAGAGGGTGCAAATCGGACTTTAGGTGTTTTTTTCATATCAGGTACTGTCACACTTCGTCAGAATGAGACTGACAAAACAGTTAATGTTGCTCAAGCAAAATGGCAATTGCGGAGGCGAGAGGATTCGAACCTCTGGAGGGCAAAACCCTCGCTGGTTTTCAAGACCAGTGCATTCAACCAGACTCTGCCACGCCTCCATTTCAACGCCGCGGAGAGGGAGGGATTCGAACCCTCGGTAGAGCTTTTAACCCTACACTCACTTAGCAGGCGAGCGCCTGTCGTCGAGGAAATCAGCTTGCAAGCAAATGGCAAACAAATATGAGCTCCATTTTTCAGATCAGAGATATATATCATTTGAAGGTCACGGTCAATTACCGCTCCATTACCAGATCACTCCGAACTAAGAATCTCCGCACGGCGAAAAAAATTGCCAAAGAACTTGAGCCAAAATTACTGATTGAACTCCTCACGAACAAACACGATGATTTGCCATTCAGCGAAATCGTGAGCCAGTTCTTGCATGAAGATCACGGCTGGAGCGAAAGAACTTTATGGCTACATCGCCACCATTTGCGGAACTATATGAAGCACGGTACACTTCCATCCAATCCCAACTCCCGCAATATGTGGGTTAGATCAATCAACGCCTGCTGGAATTGGGGAGTGCGGCAAGGACTAACATCACAGCCCCGTAAACTCAAGACCGTCTCAGCACCGCCCCGCATCCGCACATTTGCCCGCAATGAGCTTCAACTTATTTTCGCCTTCAATCCTGTTGATTTTGGGGTTAATATCACCCTTGAAAGCAAGAGACGCAATCCTTGGACTTATCAGGTAAAGTAAAATTCAAGCGATTCGGGTTGCCGAACTCTCAGGTATTACAGCGAATACTATCTC
>JASLRT010000077.1 GCA_030743815.1 Candidatus Neomarinimicrobiota bacterium
GGCTTGGCCAATTATGAGCAGAAGTACCTGTCGGGGCAACCGTATGGGATACAGAAACTGGTAGAAATAGCACGAGCTCTGGTGGCAAGGCCGGAGCTGATTCTTATCGATGAGCCGGCGGCGGGCATGAATGACCAGGAGACCATGGAAATTGCCAAGATCGTGTCCGAAATTCGTGATGATCTTGGTATCACCGTGCTGGTCGTGGAACACGATATGAGTCTCGTCATGAGCATCTCCGACCGCGTTTGCGTTCTCGATTCAGGCAATGTGTTAGCCTTAGGTGTACCAGAGAAGGTGAAGGAGCATCCTGACGTGATCCGGGTTTTTCTGGGGGAAGAAGCTCATGCTTAATCTCATCGGTGTCGAGACATTTTACGGCAAGATTAAGGCCCTTCACGGTGTATCGCTTGAGGTGACGGACGGGCAGCTGGTTTGTATCTTGGGAGCTAATGGAGCCGGCAAGACCACCATTCTGAAGACTATTAGCGGTATCGTGGAGCCTGAGTACGGTACGATTCATTTTAACGGGGAGCAAATCGATCGGATGGATGCGGAAGAAATTGTCTCCCTCGGTATTTGTCACGTTCCTGAAGAACGGCGACTGTTTCCGGAACTGACGGTGTATGACAATCTCCTCATGGGTGGGTTTCTGCTTAAGGAGAGGGATTTGCTACAGACGAGACTGGAAGAGGTGTATCAGCATTTTCCGGTCTTGCAAGATAGGGAGAAACAGCTGGCGGGAACGCTCAGCGGCGGAGAGCAGCAGATGGTTGCTATCTCCCGCGCCCTTATGCTCAAGCCCAAGCTCCTCCTGCTGGACGAACCGTCCCTCGGCCTTTCGCCTATCCTCGTCGATGATATCTTTGCTACCATAAAGACCCTTCATCAATCGGGTGTCACTATCTTGCTTGTGGAACAGAATGTGAATCACGCCTTAAGGATCGCCGATTATGGCTACGTCCTGACGGCGGGGAAGATATTCCTGAGCGGTACGTATGATGAGCTCCGCGAAGAAGATAAAGTGAGAGAGATGTACCTCGGTGAAGGGAAGTATGTGAGACGGTCGAAACTGTGGGGCGTCACCTGAGATTCGAAGAACTGAAGAATAATGAATGTGGAATTACGAACACTGAATTTCGAGAAATACAACACTATCCCCAAGCTGTTCTGGTACCACGTCCAGTATAACGGGGACAATATCTCTATCTGGTGGAAGCATCACGGCGTCTGGGAGCCCATCACGTGGCGCCAGTACGGCGACTGGTCGCGGGATGTCGCAAACGGACTCCTAGCATCCGGGCTGAATCCGGGAGACATGGTCTCGATCCTCAGTGAGACACGGGCGGAGTGGGTTGTTGCTGATATGGCCATTATTGGCATCGGTTGTGTGACGGCGCCTATCTACCATTCCAATACTGAGGAGCAAGTAAAGTATATTGTTGAGCACAGCGACAGCCGGCTGGTGTTCGCTGAGGATCAGGAACAGCTGGATAAGATATTAGAAATATGGGATGACCTGCCGCTGGTAAAGAAGATCGTGGTGATGGATAAGTACCACCCCGGAAATCTCCCCAATGTGACATCGCTGGAGGATTTCTGTGAGATGGGGAGGCAGTACGGTGAAGAGCACTCCGGCGAGTTTGAAGAGCGGATGGCATCGGTTAATCCTGAGGATGTGATCAGTTTCATCTACACTTCGGGGACGACGGGCCCTCCGAAGGCAACAATGATCAACAGCCGGAACGTCATTGCTATCATCAGACACCTGCCGGAAATCATCGAGATTGAAGAGAATGATATGACCATTGCCTATCTGCCGTTAGCTCATGTGGCTGAGCGGGATGTGGGCCATTTTATGAAACTGGTCTCAGGTAATCAGACAGTCTTTGCCGAGAGTCTCGATGACCTGCCACACAATCTGCGTCAGACAGGGCCAACGGTCATGTTTGGCACGCCTCGCGTGTTCGAGAAATTCTATGCCCGTATCGCCACCGGTATTGATGACGCCACATGGCTTCAAAAGAAGGTGTACACATGGGCTGTGGATGTGGGAAAGAGAGTTAGCGCACGTCAGATTGAGAAACAACCGCTGTCCTTTCTTCTCAGGATCAAGAATACCGTCGCACGTTTTCTGATTTTTCAGAAGATTTATGATATCTTCGGTGGTAACATCCGTTTTATGCTGTCGGGAGGTGCACCCATTTCGCCGGAGATCATCCGCTATTTCCACTGGCTCGGGCTGATTATCTACGAGGTGTACGGTATGACGGAGACGACAGGACTTGTTTCGGCCAACAAGCCGGGTCAGTATAAGATAGGATCGGTTGGACCCATCTATCCCGATACGGAGGTGAGAATTGCGCCTGACGGAGAAATATGCACAAAAGGGCCTCAGATGTGTCTCGGCTACTATAAGGATGAGGAAGCAACGCGAGAACTGCTCAAACCCGACGGTAATGGTGGCTACTGGCTCCATACAGGCGATATCGGCTATCTCGATGATGAAGGGTACCTCTACATTACTGACAGGAAGAAGGATCTCATCATCACGGCGGGAGGGAAAAACATCGCCCCCCAGAATATTGAGAATCTCATGAAAATGAATCCCTACATCAGTCAGGCAATGGTGTATGGTGATCGGAGGCCGTATCTGACTGCCCTCATCACGCTGGACGAAGATGAGATCACCAAGTTCGCCAGGGACAGAAAGCTTCTCTATCAGGATCTGGCTGATCTGTCGAAGAAGAAAGAAGTCACGGATCTCATCAGCCATGTGGTGCATGAGAAGAACAGCGAACTGGCATCTTATGAAACTATCAAGAAATTCCGTGTTCTTGAGGAGGATTTTGATCAAGACAAGGACGAGATTACACCGACACTGAAGGTGAAACGGAAAGTTGTGATCAGCCGGTATAAGCATCTCATAGAAGAGATGTATGGGGCGAAAAGGTAGAATGTCACAGTGAATACTGTCAAGGAGCATAGATGTGTTGTATAATCTCAGCCGCCACGGTGAGAGTGGTTGTTTAGGGCCAAGAATCATATGGAATTACAACGTTGTAGCATATCGTAATCAATGGTATAAGTTACTGTAATTACAACTGTAACACATCGTTCAAATATCTTCACAATGACTTTTTGCTTGAATATCGTTTTGTTACGTTGTAATCTTGCTGTTACACGAGAATATCCGGGGAAGGTTCTCGACTACATGAAAGACAGCAAAACAGATAAAACCGTTAACGCCGGCGGGGGAAACCCAATTCAGAATTCAATAATGATGATTTTGGGTGATGAGCCTCTGTCAGCGCGGGATATTGCAAGGCAAATTAATTTTCCACGTCAAAAAATTTATTATCATATAAAAAAATTGGAGAAAGTGAATAAAATATTTGTTTCTGAAACAGAGGTTGTAAACGGTATTATAAAAAAGAAATATCTAAAAGACACTCCACAGCTAACTCAAAGTGATTCAGAACAAGGGGTTAGTGCTAAGGATGCCGTACAGGAGATTCCTGATACGACCGTGTTAACTCAAAAGGATGAAGTAATCGGTGAGGATAGCGGTTCTGCAGATAGCGATGAGCATGAAATTACCGATGATCCACCAGTACAGGAGATTCCTGATACGACCGTGTTAACTCAAGAGGATGAAGTCATCGGTGAGGATAGCGGCCCTGCAGATAGCGATGAGCATGAAATTGCCGATGATCCAGTACAGGAGATTCCTGATACGACCGTGTTAACTCAGGAGGATGAGGACCTCGGTGAGGATAGCGGCCCTGCAGATAGTGATGAGCATGAAATTACCGATGATCCAGTACAGGAAATTCCTGATACGACTGTGTTAACTCAGGAGGATGAGGACCTCGGTGAGGATAGCGGTTCAGCAGATAGCGATGAGCATGAAATTACCGATGATCCTATACAGGAGATTCATGATACGACCGTGTTAACTCAGGAGGGTGAGGACCTCGGTGAGGATAGCGGTTCAGCAGATAGTGATGAGCATGAGATTGCCGATGATCCAGTACAGGAAATTCCTGACGTAACCGATTCATCACCGTTACAGGATCAAGAGTTTGTTCCAAAAGAAATCAGTGATAATGCACTGGTACAAAATTTGATGAAAGCTAAGGGGATCGCACCCAAAACCGGTACTGAAAATGAGGCACAGAGAAGCCAACCCCCAGATGCACCACCCCCACCAGAAACAGTTCAGAGGATGGAGATTACCATTGACGATCAGATTTTTTTAGTCCCCGAAGGTGGGTTGGGTCATGATGATATCGACAATCGAGCAAACGAAACACAAAAGAAATCAGGCGCAACCATGACCATTAGTGATAATAACATGGTCCGAGGATACCTTAGAGAGCTACGCTTAAATGAAATAGATGACGAATCAACCGAAGACGATGTTACACAAAGCACCGAAGACGAACAAACCGATGAGGATCCCAAAAAGAATAAAGCTAAGAAACAAAAAAAGCAGAAAAAATCATTTCTTCGATCAAACTGGCTCTATCTATATAGATTATTAAGCGGATATTCCAAAACTGTCACTTTTGTACAAAAAGGGAACAGTGTCACTTTTTTGCAGGCGACAATTAAACGCAAAGGTTTCCGAATACACAAGAAACAGACATATATGCTGCCATTATTGGTTAATGAAGACACTACTATACAGACGCTTCCCCAATTGATGCATCATGTGTTCACAGAAAATTTTAAACTAGGCGTACGAAAACATTATTATGTGGCTGTGTATTCATCAGAATACAAGTTTGAAATGGATTTCCTAAAGATACCGATTTTGAAGAAAAAAGAACTATATGACTACATGATAATGAAGCTAGGTAAAATGTTCTCGGCGGATCCAGAAAATCTCATTATCGACTGGATCATAAATGATGTGCAGGATAAGAAAGCCCCCACCCGGGACGCGATTTGTTTGATAAGTGACAAAACACCCATTTTGAATGATGCACAATACCTATTAGAGCAGAATATCCAGCTACGCTACACAACTTCAATTGCAAAAATTCAGTATGACCAGTTTCTGTTTAATCATGGGCCTGATTCAGATGGGAGCGCATTGCTATTATATATTGGTGGAAATTTTACCCGCATTACGCTGGTAAACAATTGGAAGTTGGTTGAATCTAGAAAATCATCTATCGGGTTAGACGATTTTCTAGAGTTGTACCTAAAACTTAACGAAAGTGATGAAAGTATCGATTATGAGAGCGCTAGAGAATATATGCTAACCCAACCATTCATCGGCGATGATAGCTCACCACTGAGAACGGTGTATGAAAAGCTTATTTCTGAAATCAAGCTATCATTGACCCATTTTAGACAAAAGAATCTCTTAATTGGAGATGATGTTTTAATCAGTGGAATCGTTTCCACAAACCCCCAAATGGTTGACCAAATGAATACATCGTTAGATATGGATATATCACTCCTCAATGTTCCAAAGAGCCTGGAGGAAGAACAGCATGAAGGTTTGGAAGAATATTACGACAATATCGGCCTACTGCTAGATCCAAAAGATCGGTTGAATCTGTTGCCCTACGCACAGAGACAAACTTTTAAGTTCCTCTTTCCAACTAAATTGATGAGAGTAATTTTAGCCGGGATGCTGGTGGTATTTGCTACTGTGGTGTCTGTCCAGTATAATACATTCATAAGTATCAAAGGGCCTATTGCCGAGAAAGAGAGCCAGGTAAAATTAGCTTTAATGGAGCGGGACTTGTTTTTCAAGTTTCTTGCTGAAGCGGAGGCCTTGAAAACTTTAGCGCGGGCCCAAGAGCAGGATAAGTTTGCGGCAGAAAAAACCGTTTACCTTTTAAAAATATTGAGTAAAACGCTCCCTGAAAATGTGACACTCTCCAATTTGGAATTTGGCAAACAGGACGCCTTTTTTAATGGCGAAATTGTGTACAATGGCTCAAATCTCGATTTGGAGTTAAACAACCTTATTGATGCTTTAAAAGACAATAAATACATTACGGATGCCGAGTTGGTGTCATCAAATGAAAAGACAAGGTCATTATTCACTTTTGCAATGGTGTTACGTTTATGAAAATTGTCAACCATAAAACAGTTTTTATACTTACTATTGTCTTTACCGTTGTGAGTTTACTGGTCTCGGTATTTTTCAATATTTTGCTTTACAGAAAGATTGGTCATTCCAAAAACCAAACTGCCGAGCTGGATCAACAGATAAATTTGGCTACAAATAATATAGGCGATATAAATAGCATCAAAATGCAATATGATGATGAGGCCAATAAGATACTTACACTGGCAACTGTTTACGATCAGGAAGTAGACTCTTTAAAGCTATTGGATTTATTGCATGAACATGAAGATGAATTTTCGGTTACAATCATCACGTCAGATGCACAATTAACAGACAGCTTTCCCCCTGTAAAAGATCATTTAACATTTACTCCTTATGTTTTGGAAAAATATCCTATAACACTAGAAATCACAGGCCATTTTCTGGATGTGGGGAAATACCTAGAACACTTAATCACACGTCAATTTTATGTGAAATCACTGCAAGTTTATTCGACACCCGGCTCCAGTGATGTACAAGCGTCTGTTGGACTCTTTTCATACGGGGTTAAAAAAATATGAAAAAAAGTGAACAACGCCTCTTGCTGTTACTTGGGGCAGTAGTTGTCGGATATGTGGCGATGACTTTTACTGGAAAAAGCACGAAGACCCCGGCCATCACAAAGGCACAAAATAAGGTTGCGGCTGAGGCTGATCCCATGACGATCATTAATTCAATCAATCAGCAAGTGCCAGAAATACCGCTGGACACAATAGAAACAAATCCTGCATGGGGCCACGATATTTTCAGTATTCAAAATACCGGCGCTGCTAAAGAAGAGCCCACTACCACTATTTATAAATTGACTGGGATTATGCGTTCTACTAAACAGAATAAAGCCATAATTAATGGGAAATTGTATGCCAAAGGAATGATGATAGATGGCTACTTAATTAGTGCCATAGAGAATGAATCGGTAATTCTTTCAAAGCGCAATGAAAGTATAACTCTCAAAATGGGGAAATAATATGTTAAAAAATAAAATGTTGATCACTCTTATGCTCTTTTCAGCGCCTTTAAGCGCGGCTAATCTGGAGTTAAAAAACATTATTATTTCGGACGACTCGTTGCAGTACCATTTAGTCATGCAGTTTAACGGTACGCCGGAATATTTATCTTCAGAAATTATGAATCCGCCCTCAGTAACGGTTCAGTTGCTCGGCGCCCACTGGGATAAGGGAGATTTCGATAAAAAACTGTCTGCCGGACCACTCTACCAGTATCAGCTGGTTTCACAGAAAAAAATAATTGGTGCGGACAGGGTGCGGCTGAAGCTCTTTTTTCATACTCCGCCCGACCATACTATCACCGTGCCCAACGATAGCTCGCTGGTGGTTTCCTGGCTCAAAAAAGTTTCGCCAGTATCCGCCGCGCCGGAAGGCCCCGGTCCAATGAGCGCTTTTTCCAAGCTGGTGACGCTGCAGCTCGATTCTGCCAACCTGACTGATGTTATAAAACTTATGATGGATGATACCGGGCTGAATCTCGTTATGGGTGATCCTGAGGACACAGGCCAGCTTGGTTCGCAAATAACGCTAACGTTAAGGGATGTCCCGCTTGATGCTGCATTAAGAACTATTTTGAATGTCAACGGTTATGAATATTACTATGCCAATAATATAGTCGTGATAAAGCAGATAGATACATCGTTAGAAGGAGAGCTGGAAACAAGAATTTATAATCTGGAATTTGCCTCCGGAGACGTGATCGAAACCGCACTGAAGGGCATATTAACAGATAGAGGTTCAATGATTCCGTTTGCGACTAGCAGTGGTACGAAAGCATTCACTGATCGTATTGTAGTCACAGACAGACGTTATAAGTTTGACGAAATAACGCGCATTATCAGGGAGTTGGACCAAAAAATACCACAAATCAATATTGCCGTTAAGTTTATTGAAACAACCCTTAAAGAAGATGAAACAATGGGCATCAACTGGACCCTGCGGGCTTCCATACTTGCCCCCGGCAGCGAGGTAGACACCACCGGAGCTCAAAGTACCGAGGACCTTGTTCTGAACTTTGGTAAACTGTTTTTAGGGGGTAAAACTTTGAATGCTGCCGCATTAACGCCGCCTATGGTTCAAGCATTATTCGAACTTTTGGCTGTAGATTCTGATACAAAACTGCTCCAGGAACCCCAGGTAACCACATTTAATAATTTCCCGGCCAACATACGCGTGGGGACCAGCATTCCTGTGCTGGTACCGCAGCTTGAAAGCAGTATTTTTGGCGCTATTCCCTATACCTACGAAAACCAAAATATAGATATCAGCATGGATGTGTTGCCGCGTATTAATACTGAAGGCCTTATATCCCTTGAGGTGAATGCCGTAGTACAGGCCATTGTGGGGTATGTGGGTGCCGAGCAGAGGCCCATTATTTCCACGCGATCCACGAGCACAAACGTTATGGTAGAAGACGGTGGAACCCTGTTGATGGGCGGTTTAATATTTACATCTGATGGTGAAACATTGAATAAAGTTCCCTTGCTGGGAGACCTGCCTTTGATCAAGCGCTTTTTCAGCAGAAAGGTGACTGTTGAAGAGCAGCGGGAACTATTGATTTTTATAACATCAAGTATTGTACTCTGACATTTCTTTACTATGAATAACAGAATTCTAATTATTTCAATTGATGAAATATTTATCCAGCAAGCCAGAAAAGTTCTGGAAGAATTGGGTATAGAGATATTGGTTGCCAATGACGGCATTACAGGATTCAATACAGCCAAGCAGTCAGAACCCGGGGTTATTATTATGGAAATCATATTGCCATACATGAACGGCTACCATGTAAGTAAATTATTAAAGAATGATGATCGCTTTAAGGCTATTCCGATTGCATTTGTATCTGCCGATGATGATAATGAAACTATTCTGAATACAAAACGTGCAGGCGGAGACTTGTTTATCCGCAAACCGATCCAGACAAAAATATTACTTGATCAGTTGCTGGAGTTATTGTTAGTAACAGAAAAAACGGAAGAGTTTTAATACATGTCAACTGAACAGAGGATAATGTAAACCATGTCTGCTACTATAGGTGAAGTTTTGGTCAAAGAACAGCTGTTAACTGCAGAGCAGGTAGAAACAGTGATAGATTACAAAAGTGAAAACAGGATGCATTTTGGAGACGCCTGCATTAAGCTGGGTTTCATTGATAAGGAACAGCTGTTTCACGCCTTAGGATTACAAATGCACCTGCCCCGCATTGATCTGAATTATTTTAGTTCCGACATGGATGCAATCACGCTCATAGATAGTGAATCGGCGCACAATCTTAAAATACTGCCCCTGTATACCTTTGCTGATGAATTAGCTATTGCGACTGCCGATCCGCTCAATGTAACGATCATTGATACGGTGATTCGCATGACCGGCAAAAAAGTGCAGTTAGCCCTAGCCACGGAATCACAAATTATCAGTGCGATCCAAACCTACTACTCAGGTTTGCAGCAGGAAGCAGTTGAAGAAGAAGAAGGGGAAGAAGAAAAGGAACTGACCGAAGAAGAATCCCATCTGGTGACAGGCATTGCTGACGAAATATTACGAGACGCGGTGCGCACCGGGGTCAGCGATATTCATATCGAGCACTCCGAGGACAATGTGCTTGTTCGCTTTAGAATCGATGGCGTGCTGCAAAAATTTAAAGCATACAGCAGATCTGTCGCGGCAGCGCTGGTGTCACGTTTCAAAGTCATGTCCAATATTGATATTGCGGAAAGCAGAAAACCGCAGGACGGACGATTTGAATATAAAGTGAGCAAAAGGCATAAGCTCGATTTCCGGGTATCAACTTTTCCGTCTGTTTTCGGTGAAAAAATTGTGATGCGCCTATTGGATCCTGCGAAAGGAAATATCGCTCTGGATAAATTGGGGTTTAGCGATAAAACAATAACCCAATGGAAAAAGGTCTGTAAAAACCCCAATGGGATTATTTTGGTTACCGGTCCTACAGGAAGCGGTAAATCCACCACCCTATTTGCCACCTTAAACTTGGTGTCTTCAGTGGCCAAGCATTTAATCACCATCGAAGATCCCATTGAGTACAAATTTAAAAATATTGTCCAGGCCCAGGTAAATGATCGCGCCGGTATGACATTTGCAAACGCCCTGCGGGCGATGATGCGTCAAGATCCTGATATTATAATGGTTGGGGAAATGCGCGATCGGGAAACGATAGAACTAGCTATAAGGGCCGCGCTTACCGGCCACCTCGTTTTCAGCACGCTTCATACCAATGATGCGGCAGCATCCTATTCTCGTTTATTTGATATGGGCACAGACGCCTTTTTGTTGAGCTCTACAGTCAGAGCTATTTTAGCCCAGCGGCTGATTCGGGTTTTATGTTCCAAATGTAAGGTAGAGTATACTCCCAGCGAAGCAGAACTGCTTTCTGTAGGGTTGGAAACAGTCGACCGCCCGATTTACAAAGCCAGTGCGGGCGGCTGCCGCCAATGCCGTCAAACAGGGTATAAAGGCAGATCCGGACTTTATGAGCTTTTGATTCCTTCTCCAGAAATTAAAGATCTAGTAAAAGATTCTAAAAGCGATATTGAAATCAAGAAACTTGCCGTGGAGCAAGGCATGTCTGTGTTAGAGAAAGAAGGTTATCAGTTTCTATTAGATGGCAAAACAACGATCGAAGAGTTAG
>JASLRT010000078.1 GCA_030743815.1 Candidatus Neomarinimicrobiota bacterium
TGGTCATCAATGTAATGCACTCATTCTGGGTCCCGGAGGATACCGCTTCAGTGATTACTGGCGTATGGGTCTACCCTTAGAGATTATTATTGTGGCTGTGGGTACACCACTGATCTTGCATTATTGGCCGTTATGAAAAAAACAAAAGAAGAAAATTTAATTCCAATTCAAGAATATGAGGCTTTGTCCGGTGGGTCCCCCAGTCGAGGCATTACTTCACCATGGGTGCCGATAACTGAATTAGCCGTCTTTTAACCTACAGCACGCCGGAGTGCGTTGCGCATCTCTCATTACAAAGCATTGTACAGTGACAACGGTACTAGTTAAGTTTGAGCCGTCCCCATGAATAGAGAAATCTCCAGAGACGACTTCTCAGAATTCACCGAACTCGCCACGCGCTGGAGTGATATGGACTCCGTGGGGCATATCAACAACGCTACATTCCTGTCTTATTTCGAGACTACCCGCATAGGATATCTTTCCAGCTTCGGCTTCACTGAGAATAAGTTCATTGTTGCTTCCATAAAGATTGATTATCTAAAACAGCTCGATCATCCCGCAAGGCTCACCATCGGTCAGAAGATCAGTCGTGTGGGCAACAAGAGCTTCGACGTACTGGCAGCGGTGTTCAGAGAAGATGAGACCGATCCCATCGCCGCGTCAGTCACGACCGTCGTCTCTTTTGATTACGAGACGCAAGAGACGATTCCTGTTCCTGATGTAATCAGAGAGAAGCTCGACGCATGATCGTTGAGACGTATCAGTCATCGGGAAGTCCCGCAAGGGCCATCATCGGCCTTCACGGTTGGACGGGAGATGAATTCTCCATGCAGCCGGTAGCTAAGAAGCTCAAGATCGAGGAGAGCAAATGGTTCATGCCGCGGGCGCCGTACGACGCCGATACGGGCAACGGTTACACATGGTTCAGCGGATCTGATGAGGAGGGGTGGCGATATCAGCGGACTATGGATATGATGCCGCGCCTGCTTTCAGAAGTTGCTGAGGAAGGATTCACCGCTCAGGAGACATTTCTTGTGGGGTTTTCCATGGGAGCGGGTCTCGCCCTGCTGACGGCGGCCGCACTGCCGTACGCTATCGGCGGCGTTATCGCTATTGCCGGATTTGTGAAGAATCCTGACTTTCTGGCTTCCCTTATGACTGACGAGAGTAAGGCGACTCCCATTGTGATAATCCAAGGATCGGAAGACGATATTGTGACGCCTGAAAGGTCGAAAGCTACATTTGAACTGTTACAATCTCTCGGATATGATGTTCGCTACGAAGAGTACGATACGGGACACAAAGTTCCGGCTGACGCAATCACTCTTATGCGGGACTTTATCAAGGATGAAGTGCCTTCCATGGAGAAAAGAGTATCAATGAGTTAGAATGTTGAATTTTATTCTATACTGTTCTAATATCCGGGCAAACTGAAGAAGGAGTGGATAATGAGTGCGAAAGCGAAGGAACAAGAAATAGGATATGTTTCGACCTATTTCCGTAAGATCAACGTAGCGGGTATTGAAATCACGAAAGGGAGTCTTGAAGTAGGTGATACCATTCATATCAAGGGACATACTTCGGACTTTACCGAAACCGTAAAGTCAATGCAGATTGAACACGACTCGGTAGAAAAGGTTAAGAAGGGCAACAGTATCGGGCTCAAAGTGTCTGACGTAGTTCGCAGGCACGACAAGGTCTACAAAGTTACGCAAGCGTAGTCTTTCTTTTTCAGCTTCAATTCCGGAGGAAATATGAAACGACTGGATGGTAAGACTGCCGTTGTTACGGGTAATTCGCGCGGCATAGGCCCTTATATATCGAGGACTCTGGCGCGGGAAGGGGTGACGATCGTAGGTGTGGCGCGGTCGGAAGACGGGCTGGCTGCAACACAGCGCGAGATAGAGGCGGAGGGGGGCAAGTGTTACTCAATCGCTGAAGATCTGTCGCAGGTCTCATCAATTCCCCAGGTGATAGAAAGAGCGGTGGAACTGGCCGGCGAAATCGATATTCTGGTGAATAATGCGGGACGCGAGAAATATCAGTATTTCCATGAAAACAGGGACGGTGATATTGCCGCCATCCTTGACGTAAATCTTTATGCGCCTATGGAGCTGACTCGTCTGCTTCTGCCAGGGATGCTGGAATGCGGTGGACATGTTGTGAACGTGGCATCCCTAGGGGGAAAGAAGGGGATTGGGTACAATTCTATCTATTCCGCCAGCAAGGCGGGAATGATCATGTGGAGCGACGGTCTGCGGCAGGAGTTACGCGGAACGAAGGTCGGTATTTCTGTTATCTGTCCCGGTTACATCAGCGATGAGGGGATGTTCGCGGATGGTGGTATAGATGCACCGGCACTGCTCGGGACTTCTTCACCTCAGAAAGTGGCCAATGCCGTTCTCGACGCCATTCTCAAGGGAAAGCCGGAGATTATTGTTAATAACGGCCCTATGCGGCCGCTCCTCGCCATCGGACAACTCTTTCCTTCGTTTGCCGATGCGGTTGTAAGATGGTTCGGTGTCCCTGAGCTGAGTCGGAAGAGGATCGAATCCGAGTAGACCTGTCAGGTCTGCATCACGAATCAGCCTTCAGCTTCTCCCGTTGAGCTCTCAGCTTCCTGTTGATTTCGATAATTTTAGGATTCCCTTCGCACCACGGCGGCAGGTTGTCCCAGTCCGGGATGCCGTCATCGACGAGGTGACCTGATTTCAGATTTCTGGGATAGTCCTTTGTCACCACACCGCCAGCAATGATAACCAGCAAATCTGATTCATCAGAAGCCTTTAGAGCTCGTCTTGCCTGAGGTGAAACCTTCACGAAGTCACCGGGACGCAGATCGATGTCCTCATCTTCAATGCGGATGATTCCCGAGCCGCCGAGGACAATATAGACCTCCTCCTGTTCCTCGTGACTGTGCATGAAGGTGTAACCTCTTCTCTTGGGGATATTGGCTATTCCGAGGGCAACGCCGTGGAGGTTCAGCTCCTCTCGTAACATGCTCAGCCACGGTGGCGGATCGTCAAAATTGACGTTCATTCTGTCATACATCTTTTCCTCCGATTTATTCACAATCGTATTCTCGGTACACACGCCCCAATCTGTTGGGGTAGAAAAACTATGCCAAAAGTAGTTCGTTCACCACTTTTTTGTTTGTCCTCGTTTGTGATTTATCGCATGGGAGTGTACATTGTTCATATGCATAAATGTTAGTGGAAGGAGATAGCGATGAGCAATACGATGACCCGGCGTGAATGGATGGCAAGCGCAGGCCTCGCCGCCGGAGGAACAGTACTGGCGGGGTATGGGGGAGTGGCACGTGCCGCCACGGCGGTGACGCCTAAGAGTGGTTCACCCATTCGCATGATGTACAACGAGAATCCTTACGCCCCGTCGCAGGTGGCAAGGCGCGCTATGCGAAACGCATTTGACGAAGCGAACCTCTATGCCATGCGGGAGGCGGCAGGTGAACTCAAGCAACTCATCGCCGGTCAAGTCGGTCTGAAGCCTGAAAACATACTCATAGGTGCCGGTTCCACCGAAATCCTCAACGTGGCGGGATTGGCTTATGGTATGGGCGGCGGAGAGATCGTTTCTCCTCATCCTACCTTTGAGGTGATGAACCGCTACGGTAAGACTATTGGCGCCAATGTCATTCGTGTCCCTCTGCGGGATGATTACGAGATGGACCTGGGGGCTATGCGCGGCGCCGTAACGGAGAAGACGACGCTCATCTATGTCTGCAATCCCAACAATCCCACGGGCACCATCATACCGGACCGCGAGCTGCGGCCGTTCTGCCGCGAGATGTCCGAAAAGGCGCTGGTTTTTATCGACGAAGCGTACCACGAGTACGTGAGCCATCCCGCTTACAGCAGCCTGGTGGAGCTGGTGAAGGAAGGCAGGAATGTCATCGTTTCGCGGACGGCGTCTAAGGTCCACGGTCTGGCGGGTCTGCGTGTCGGCTTCGGCTTTGCCCGGCCCGATATCGTGGAAAACCTTCAGCCGAAGATGACGGGCACGCTCAATATGATGGGACTGAGGGCGGCGCTAGCGAGCTATCGTGATCAGCGCTTTCAGCAGTACAGCCGCGAAAAAAACGAAGAGGCGAAGCAGATCGTCATGGATGCTCTGGACCGGATGGGAAGGGAGTACGCCCGATCCGACACCAATTTCATCTTCTTTCACACCGGCGTTCCCATCAGCCAATTCCAGGCCGCTATGGAGGCGCGCGGAATCCGGGTCGGTCGTCCGTTCCCGCCGTACCTCGACTGGTGCCGCCTGAGCATGGCTAGACCGCGAGAGATGGAGCTGTTTGCGGAAAAAGTGACGGAGGTGCTGTGAGAGGAAGGCGGAGCCTTGGGGTGTATCTGTATCAGATTCGCGCAGGGACTTTTCCCAAGTGAAGAGAATGGTTATCTTGAAATAAGGATTGTGGTGAGGAAACTCACTCTACTACTGCCGATCCTGTTTTTCAGTTGCAATCAAAATCCTGTTGACGAGGTTGTGATGAGCGAGGTAGAGCGCGAGAATGAAGATCTAGGTCAGCTGGTCACGATTGTTGACGGCTATATGGACAGGATTTCCTATCATGCTGGTGAAACGGCATACGTGTATGTGAACGCCAGCGAGAAAGTTGAAAACGGAATCGTGAAGCTCTTCTCTGTTAATGGGGTCGCGATAGACAGCATAAAGACTTCCGCCAAGCCGCAGACCATGACCGGTAGCGCACCGTGGGCGAACGGGTACGGCTATGAGCTTACATTCGAATACGAAATCCCTGACTTGCCGAGCGGCGTGTACGAATGGGAAGGCAATATCACATTCATCGTGAAATCAAATCAAAACGAAGTGGACGCCGTTGTAGTCTATCCCAGCAACACACTCAATGCGTACACCACCAGTGGCGGCAAATCTCTCTACAAACCTGAAGGGGAGCAAGCCGTGATGGTCTCTTTCCAGCGACCCATGAATGCTTCGGATGACTATCACCGAGCTTTCTTTGAATGGCTGAGTGATCAGAGTCAGTATCATATCGGATATCTGTGCGACATGGATATGGACGACTACAGCGAACTTGAGAGATCGAGGCTGCTCGTCATCACGGGACACAGCGAGTACTGGACAAGAAAGGCAAGGGAGAACTTTGACAGATTTGTTGATTCGGGCAATGACGCCATCGTGCTGTCGGGCAATACCATGTGGTGGCAGGTACGTTACAACGATGAGAGGAATCAGCTAATCTGTTACAAAGAAGAATCGGATGACCCCACAAGCGACAGTGAGCTGAAGACAATCAGGTGGGCAGACAGTCAATTGAACTACTCCATTGTGAACAGCATAGGAGCCGATTTTGATCACGGAGGCTACGGAAACAGGGAAGACGATGGTTGGGACGGTTACAGGATTGTCGCTGAAGAATCGCCTCTGCTGGAAGGGTTGGCACTTGAGCGGGGAGACTTGATCGTCCTGCCGACAAACGAGTATGACGGCGCCCCTGTCATGTCGTTTGATGAGAGCGGATTTCCGGTACTGTCGCAAGATTCGAAAGGCTCCCATCGCACGGGGCTTATCGGGTTTGATCTCACCGTCAACCGATACGGACGCGAAGGTGTCGGGACCTTTATTGTTTTCCAGGAGGCGGAGACGTCCGGAATTGTCATAAACGCCGCCAGCATGAACTGGTGCGGCGAAGCGGGGATAGCAGGACAGGACGGCGACAAGATTCAGAGAATCACACTCAACATGTTCGACAAGCTGCTGGTTGGTTCGGAGCTGTTTGGTGGGAATTAAATCACTGCAACGACGACGTCCTAATCAGCTCCCATGAGCAAGCCCCAGTAGGAATAGAATAGAATAAGCGACGTTACGGTCAGACAGCAGGTGCCGAGACCGGAAAGCTTGCGCGACTGTTGAAAGTTTTCTGTTCTTTTGGCCTTATACAGGTTTTTAAAGTCGACAGTTTCACCTCTTTTTTTAGCTTCCCGCTTGCACAGAATTGACCTGATCCAGAACTGAGGGATTTCTTTTATGGTGAGGGCGTTCAACCCGTTACTCCGCGCTTTAATCAAGACAGGGTGTTCGCAAGCTGCAGGTAGTTCTTCAGCTAGTTCCTCCTGGGCGGAAGTGATTGTGAAGATGGATAGAATTGCGAGGAGTACGAACTTCATGAGGTATTGTTACCAGCCTACCACTGCACCGAATCTTATAAATGGTTTTGTCAGATCAATAGCCCCCGAGATTCCGCTGCCACTGTCGCTTTTCCATTTACCGCCGTCAAATTTTGCTCTCAAGTAACCGATATTACCTTCAACCGCCAGGAAGGACATGAGGTACATCCTGACACCAACCCATGAGTAGAGACCGAATGCACTGTTCTTGAAGCCTGCCTCGGCAGTGGTGGAGAGGCCAAACTTTGATGTTTTCGTAGTGATGTCTTTTTGCAGGAATTCCGCTTTGCCCAGTACGGGTGCCACCCCGAAGTTGGCTTCGAACAGTTTGAAGAAAGTAAAGAATGCCTCTGCTGAGATCCCCCGTAAAGCCATCGGTAGGACGAAGTTATCGGAAGACTTATTTGGCAGTATGTAACTCGAAACCTTCAGATAGCCGATACGAAAGGAGGGATAAACCTGAACCGAGATGCTGTAGTTCAGCGGCATCCAGAATGAACTGATGGCCGTCAGGTCCGAATCGGCAATGGCTGTATTGAAATTTGAGGGATCGGGAAAACTGACGCCTACACCTAGACCGGCATTATATTTGAACTGCGCGCATAATGGCGTTGACAACAGGATGGTAACCGCCAATAGAAGCATATAGGCACGCAAATTACTGGATCTGTTCATTGATTGTCCGGTCATATCGATGACGAGACGCTCCGATTCAGGTTCCGCAAAGACTATTATTGTTTTGCTGCATACGAATGAAAAGCGATGAGGATTTACCTACTTCGTAACGCTTAGTCTGTCTAAATTAAATTTCACATCGGTCAAAACCAAATGAAGTTCTGTTTACTACTGTTTGTTCTAAAGTTCACCCTGGCGGCGGCACCACTGCGGCATGAGATTGTATTCATCGGTGGCGAATTGGCTGTCGGCCGCGTGTCGGAAATCGGGGAAGATACACTGCGCTTTCAATCGCGCGGCAGTGATGAAGAACAAGATATCCTGCTTGATAGCGTCCTCTACGTGCATAACAACGCTGGAAAACTTTTCTATGTCTCCAAAAAGTTAAGGAAATTTGTTAACAGGGCGACAGGCAGAGGTGGGGTCATCACCACCGTAGATGGTGATGAGTTTCCATATACCCGTCTCGATGAAGAACTGTTTATGTACACGCCGAAACTTGTCTATTTTGCTTCCGACACGAGCCTCCGGCAGACGGTGAATCTGGAAAAGATCCACAAGGTCAGGATCGATCATACCCTTTCGGAATATGCGGTCAAAAAGGGTGCCCTTGCCGGTACCGGTCTGACGGTACTGCGTTTTCTGCTCAACTTCAAGGCGCTGAAGGAATTCTTTAATTTCAGTAAAGTGTTCAACACTGCCTGGGGTCTCTATCCGGACCTTGTGACTCACACGCCGGTCATCAGCATCGGCTGGCTGGTGTATGACTACTTCAAGGGAGAAAGGGAGCTGATACTCAATCCTACCGAGTCGTTCCGGGTAACGCTGAAAGAGTGACCAAAACTAACCTCAGCGGGCTTTCCAGGGAGGAACTGGTCACTTTCTGCACCTCGCTGGAAGAATCTAACTACCGCGCCGGCCAGATCTTCAGCTGGATTCACGCTAAACTGGTGTCATCTTTCGCTGAAATGACTGATCTGTCGATCTCTTGCCGTGCCAGATTGGAGGAAGTGGCCGTGCTGGAGAACCTCACTCTAATCTCTATCCAGGATTCCACCCAGACATCGGCGCGCAAGTTTCTCTTCGAACTGTTTGACGGCGCCCGTATTGAATCGGTATACCTGCCCGACAGCGGCCGTCACACTGTCTGTCTTTCGTCACAGGTGGGGTGCCCCCTCGATTGCAGCTTCTGTGCCACTGGAAAGATGGGATTCATTCGCAACCTCACCGCGGCAGAGATTATGGCACAGCTCATTTGCATTCAGAAAGAGGTGGATGAGCGAATTTCAAACGTCGTCTTCATGGGAATGGGCGAGCCGTTGCTGAACTACGATGCAGTCGTGAAGGCTGCCTCTCTTATCAATGATAAGAACGGATTTGCTATTGGTGCAAGGAAGATTATCATCTCCACCGCCGGCATCGTCAGCAATATTGTCCGCTTTGCCGATGAGGGTCATCGTTTCGGACTCGCCTTCAGCCTCAACGCCACTGGTGAAGCATCCCGTTCGGCTGTTATGCCCATAACGAAAAAGTATACCCTCGCTGACTGCCTGGATGCCCTCAGTTACTACAGCAAGAAATTGCGCCGCCAGGTGACGCTGGAATATATCCTCATGAACGGCGTCAACGATTCAGACGAGGATGCCCGACGATTAAGTTCTTTCACACGTCGGCTGAAGTGCAAATTGAACATAATCCCGTACAATCCAATTCCCGGCGACGCGGCGAAGCGACCGACAAAAGAAGAACTGAATACCTTTGTAAAGAAACTACTGCCTTCCAAGTCGATCGTAACGGTACGGTGGAGCCAGGGAAGTGATATCAGTGCCGCTTGCGGACAGCTATATTCCCAGATTAAGCGCGGGACTGCCAGAAAGCAGATGGAAGAAACTTCGGCCGCGTCGTAAATTGTGACTAATTATTGAGGTGAATCATGTCTGATATCAAGATTTACACGACCACCTGGTGACCACATTGCAAGGCGGCCAAGAGGTTCTTGGCGCAAAAAGAGGTGGAATTCGAAGAGGTAAATATTAAAGAGGCCGGTATGAGTCGCGAAGATCTTTACACTGTCACCGGCGGCCGTTCAGTACCCCAGATCGTTATAGATGGTAAATCCATCGGAGGCTATGATGATATGATGGCGCTGGAG
>JASLRT010000079.1 GCA_030743815.1 Candidatus Neomarinimicrobiota bacterium
ATTAAAGTAGATGAGTTTAACGATACCATGTCTGTGGATATACGGAGTGCGGATGTGACAATTATGCATAATGCAAGTTCCGCAACATATTCGTTTCAATTCGAGGAAGACACTGCACGGGGTAACCTCTTCTTCAATCCAGATTTCACCCCAGCTGAGGGGGAAACGTATACACTGACAGTTAAGGCGGAATCATTCCCAACAGTGACTGCTTCCACTACTATTCCTCAGCGACCCAGCATCAAGAACCTGTCTTTTTTGGAGGAATTATACGAGTTTGATCTCATTATGACAGAAGATACGGGCATGTATGAAGTGTATTTGTTTCTGGAAAGCGGCTATGCAGTAAACCAACGAGTGATCAACGATGGGCAGTCATCAAAGAGTGTTACACTGAAAATCCCTGACGGGTATGGTTTACCCTACTTGCTCAATATCTATGGGTATGATCCGCAGCTGACAGAATACACAAATGCGGCTGTGACACTCAGATGGAACACCTATCAGGAGACGGTCACCACCGTGGAAGGTGGCTACGGTGTTTTAGGTTCTGTTACTGTAGCTACCCTTTTCTTAGGCGAGACGTAGAGGTGACAGCGTTGAAGCTGAAAGACCACTATCGTAAGCCTGACTTTTACAGATAAACGGGGCGATATAACTTTTTTCTTGACAATGGCAGCGAATTGAGTTACACTTATATATTAAACCTATGGTTCAACTATTAAACCACCCAAAAACTGCTGTTGACCTCTCCCTGCAAAATGGATCTGTTTTTAAGACATTTCAAATCTTGGAGCAGTTTACTAGAAAGAATCCTCAGTTGACGCTGAATGAGATTGCTTCGCGGGCGGAGATCAATCGTTCTACCACATTCCGGTTCTTGAATTCGCTACGATCGTTGGGGATAGTGGAGAGATCAGAAGAAGGCCACTATAAGTTAGGCATGCGTCTTTTCGAGCTCGGGATTCTCGTTGACGTCAATCAATCCATCAGTGAAAAGGCGCAGCCGTTCTTGCGGGAGTTGTCAAATGATATGCAGGAATCGTCCTGTCTTGTCATCCGCGACAGAGTTGACGTTCTTTGCCTGGTGAACGAGGAATCGGTTCAGAGTATCCGCATCGATTTTCCCGTCGGATCGAGGAATCCCATGTACTGTACAGCAACGGGGAAAGCCATATTGGCTTTTATGGATGAGGAATTCATCGATCTCTATTGCGACATCACGGAGTTAAAGAGCCGTACGTCGCACACCATCACCAGTGCGGCAAAGCTGCGCCGTGAGCTAGAGGATGTCCGTGGATCCCTGGTCAGTTATAATGTCGAAGAATTCGCCGATGACGTTTTTTGCGTAGGTACGCCGGTGTTTGATATTAATGAATATCCTGTGGCCGCCATCAGCCTGTCCGGACTGAAGAGCAGAATGATAAACCAGAAGGCGATAATCTCGGAAGCTGTATTGCATGCGGGACAGAGCATTACCCGTGAAATCGGCGGTCGTTACCCGGACAGAGAGTCAACTAAACAAGACATAACAATGAATGTTAATTAAGGAGTTAATCATGGCAAAAAAACCAACATCAAGATTCCCAGATCCGCACGAGTTCGAGGTCCCGGCTGAATTAGCAGGATGGGAAGAAATGTATCCTGCCCACCAGCTTTTTTCCAGCGACAGGGAAGAATGGGAAAAGAATCAGTTCTGGTTTCAGGACAAGATTCATGCTCCGGAAGCGATGCCGCCGCTGGATCACATATTCCAGGAAGCGTGGCAGATTTCTCTATCGCAGTACACCACCCGGGTGTTCTGCATTCCCCCTGCTCAGGGAATTGCGCAACGGATGGTGGGGTGTTACCTCTACATCTGTGCAATCGCCCCACCCCCAGACGAAGTTCAGGGAGCAAAAGCTGAGCGTTTCGGGGCGCGGGTATTTCCCGTATTTAAAGACTATGATAACCTGTGGGAAAAGTGGCTGGTGAAATTCAAGGCGCTTGGCAAAGAGATGGACGGATTACAGTTCCCCCAGGAGATGCCTGAGTTCATTCCTGAG
>JASLRT010000080.1 GCA_030743815.1 Candidatus Neomarinimicrobiota bacterium
CCGTGGTCAGTAACGTCATGACCTTTTTCAGTAAGATATTTTCCTATGGCATTTTTCAGTTCAAGGCCGGCGTGGTCTGTTGCTAAATGTATTTTCATATTCTTATCCGTCAATGGCTGCAAACTCCTTCATTGTGGTAACAGGATCATCAGTGCCAAACACACCGGAACCTGAAACAACAATATCGGCACCAGCATTGGTCACCTCTCTGGCGTTTTGGAGCTTTACATCACCATCCACAGAAATTTCGGGGCGGCCATTCTCCATCTTATCAACCCATTCACGAACCTTGGCAATGCGGTCCATCATTCCAGGGATAAATGTCTGACCGCTGAAACCGGGCTCAACCGACATCACCAGCACCAGATCCACATCTTCCAGTGTATCCTCTATCGTTTCAAGATCGGTGCTGGGCCGGAGTGTAATGCCCGGCCTGACACCTTCGTTCCGAATCTGCTGAAAAACTTCCCGCACTTTTGGACATGTTTCAATATGAACGGTGATCATGTCTGAACCGGCTTTGGCAAAATCAGTGATGTAGCGATCCGGGTTTTCGATCATGAGATGCACATCAAGAATTTGATCTGTCGCCCGCCTGACACCTTTTACCACCACCGGACCCATGGTGATGTTGGGGACAAAGTGCCCGTCCATGACATCGATGTGGACCATGGAAGTACCTCCCTCCTTGCACTGATCCAGTGCAAGAGAAAGATTGGAGAAATCCGCCGAGAGTAAGGAGGGTGATAACTTTATCAAACTTGGTTTCCTCTTTGGTAGAATTTAGACAATACTCAAAACGGCCAAAAGACGGGAATGAGAAATGTGGCTAACAACCAAAAAGCAATATTAAGGGGTGTTCCCACTTTCAAAAAATCCGAAAACCGGTACTGACCGGGACCGTAAACCATGAGGTTTGTTTTGTAACCCATAGGTGTGGAGAAAGATGTGGACGCACCAAAGGCCACGGCAAAAATAAACGGTCTCACATCTACACCCATTTGACTAGCAATAGAAAAAGCGACAGGAACAAGGGCAATTGCTGCTGTATTATTTGACATAATAGAGGTGATAAACGCTGCTACAAAAAAGAGTGAAGACATGGCAGCCCGAGGAGCTAATTCATCCGGGAAGAAATGAGCAAAAGTGGCAATACTCGAACCAAGAATATCGGCGGCGCCGGACCGCTCCATAGCAATCCCCACGGGAACGAAAGCGGCGATGAGAACGATGACCGACCAGTTCACGGAACGATATGCTTCCTGAACTGTAATAGCTCGAAGAATAAGAAGAACTACTGTGCCGATGAGCGCCGCTTGGAGAATATCCGTTTTCCCTGATACTGCAATGAACATAACAAGAGGTATGATGGCAATTGCCAGCCACCAGAAGCGTACCTTGTGCAGGCGAATGTCGTGCTCCTGAAGTATCGCCAGATCGGGATTGTTGAACAGAACCGAAAGACTCGACCGCGGCACAAGAATCAGCAGTGTATCGGCGAACTGTAATGGAATACGTGCGATCTTCTCTCTCAAGGTTTTCCCTTCCCGCCGCACCGCCAAAACGAAAGAACTGAATTTATTGCGGAAGTTAATATCCTTCAGCGTGTTACCGATGAGACTCGAATCCTGTGTAACCAATCCCTCTACGATGGTGCTCTCACCGCGTGTCAGTTCGGTCTGATTCATCTTTGTGTCCGTCAGCATAAGCACTTTCTCTTCCTCCCGGAAGCGGACGAAGTTCGTCAGCGTTCCCCGCGCAATCAGGATATCTCCCCCTCGCAGTTCCTGATTCCTCAGATCGTTCTCGATGCGGCTATCTCCTCTAATAATGGCAAGAATCGTAATATCATATTTCTGATTGACGGCACGCTGCAGACACGTGGATCCGATGAGGGGTGATCCTTCGCCGATCTCGAACTCCGTAAGATAGGCGGACAAGTGGTATTTGCCCGTCAGGCTTGAGACGCCCGCCCGGGAAGATAGAATCCTCGGCACCAGGAAAACATTGTAGACAGTACCGACTGCCATGAAGATCAGTCCCATGCCAAAGAACTCGAACATCCCGAGAGGTGGAAGCCCCTGCTGTTCCACCATTGAACTCACCAGGAGGTTTGTTGAAGTGCCGATGAGTGTCAGCATGCCGCCGTAGATTCCGGCGTACGAGAGAGGAATAAGGAGTTTCGAAGGGGAGATCTGGAATCGCTGGCTCAAGTGCATTGCCAGCGGGATAAAAATGGCGACAGCCGCAGTGTTGTTGATCAGTCCCGAGATGAAGCTGGTCGCCACCAGGAACAGGCCGATGGCAACCCAGGCGTTGCCGGCAAGACGGCTGAGGCGCTCAGCCAAAACTTCCACAAAGCCTGTTTTCACCAGGGCAGCGCTGAGAATAAACATGAGACCCACGGTGAGCACCGCCTTGTTGCTGAAGCCGGAAATAGCCTCATCAAGAGAGAGAAACCCGGTTAGAAGCAGAACGGTCAGCAACGCAAGCGCTGTGACATCCATAGGGAACAGCTCCCAGACAAAAAAGACGAGCGCCACGGCAACGATGACCAGAAATAGCAGTGGTTCACCAAACATAAGAAGGATACCTTAAGTCCTGTTCAACCTCGTGATTTCACGATGCGACCATTGTCACTATCCTGTGAATATTCAATCACATTAAGTAGTCTATCGATGATAGAATCTATTCGAATCCTGTTGAGAAGAATGATGATGAAGATACCAAACTCCTCATCGGGAAGAATCTGCTCAAACTCATCAAACAGGTCGGTCTCATACAGCAAAGTATCGATATTCTTACCGCTTTTCAGAATATCATCAACATAATCTTGAATCTCTAAGAGATACTCGTGCAATTCCTCACGGTTAAGGGTTTTGACCGATTTCAGTTTCATCCCAGCAGTGCCGCTTCGTCTACCTTGTCGATCTGCCCCTCCTTCACATATTCATCAGCGTACTGCTTGTATACTCCTTCTTTTACGAAAATCTCAAACAGGTCTTTATCAATGTGGTAGTCATTACGCATGAAACCCATGATGCGCATAGCCATAGATAGCTTCTTCCCGTCCTTATAGGGTCTGTCCGCGGCTGTGAGTGCCTCATAGACGTCGGCGATAGCCATCATTTTCGCCTGTGTAGTCATCTCCCTTTCACTCAGTCCCTGGGGATAGCCCGTGCCGTCTAGTTTCTCATGATGGCCTCCAGCGAATTCGGGCACCTTCTTGAGATGCTTTGGATAAGGAAGTTCATCCAGCATATCAATAGTAATGGATATGTGATCATTGATAACCTGGCGCTCCTCTGGCAGAAGGGTGCCCTTGGCAATATTCAAGTTTTGCACCTCCTCCTCCGTGAGAAACTGCTTCTTCCTTCCCCCCTCTTTATACGGATAATTCGCTATATCTATGACCCGCTGCTGCAGATCCCTTGCCATGTATTCACCGCCAACATTGCACTTTTCGATGAATTTTTCGTCATCTCCTATCTTTCGCAGTCTTGATCTGTACTCTCTTTCAAGCTTCTTCAGTTCTCCGTTATCCGAACCGTTAAGCTTGAGCTTTTTCTGAAGATAATCTATCTTCGCGTCCCGTTTCAACACTTGAAATCGCGTCTTCACCGTCTCGATGCGATCGAAGATTGTCTCCAGCTTGGTCCCCTTGTCAACGATATGGGGCGGTGTCGCCACCTTTCCGCAGTCGTGCAGCCAGCCGGCGATGTACAGCTCGTAGCGCTCTTCATCGGTCATCTGGAAGTCCTTGTATGGACCGTAGTCAGCCTTCTCCACCGCGTCAGCGAGCATCATGGTGAGAATTGGTACCCGGTTGCAGTGCCCGCCGGTGTAGGGCGACTTCTTATCGATAGCTGTAGCAATGAGCTTAATAAATGACTCAAACAGAACTTTCAGTTCATCGATCAGGTTCTTGTTCGTGATGGCTATGGCCGCCTGACTGCAGAGCGATTCCACTAACGTCTGTTTCTCCTTCGGGAAAGGAATCACGTCACCTGATTCTGGATCCTGAGCGTTCAGAAGCTGGATCACGCCGATGATTTCATCCATATGATTCTTGAGAGGCACCGTAAGAAATGATGTTGAGCGGTAGCCCGTCTTTTCATCAAACATCTTGGTGCCCGAAAAGTCAAACCCTTCTGCCTTGTACGCGTCTGGGATGTTCACCGTTTCGCCGGTCAGACCGGCATAGGCGGCAATCATGTGATGATTTGGCTTTCCATCATCAAGATAGAGTTTAACCGGATAGAACGGAACTTCCTCCCCGCTTGTGCCGCCCATATGGAAATTGAGGGAATCAGTGCGCACAATCTCAAACTTCAGTCGCTGATCATCAGTCATCATATAGAGCGTACGTCCATCACAGTTGGTGATTCGTTTCGCCTCTTCCAGGATCATTTCTAGCAGCTTGTTCATATCTTTCTCGCGCGACAAAGCGAGCCCGATTTCAGAGAAACGTTCTACCTGACATTCCAAGTCCTCTATTATCCGGCGTGTGTCCGGATCGAGACCTTCCAGCATCGCCTCACGCCCTTGTTCGGGTTGCGACTTAGTTTGCTTGCCGGCTGATTTTCTTGTTGCCATAATAATACTCCTCCTGATTCATCATCCTCAAGACAGGGAAAGTAGAAACTTATAACCGTGTGAGTTCTTTCTCAAGGAGTTGTTTCTCCCAGAAATATTGATGAGGTTAATCTGGAGTTGGAACAAATATTGGCGGAACTATAAGAGAGTCCCTGTCGTCACGATTCCAACACCAGGATATTTTCCTCGAGAATTTCTATCCCTTCTTTCAACTCCCCATCGGAGATCGTAAGTGGCATAAGGGTGCGGATCACATTACCGTCAGTACCAGCGAGGATCATGATAAGACCGGCCTGGAGACAGCGGTCCAACAGTTTATTAGCCCTCTCCTTCGACGGATTCTCAGCCGGCGTCCCGTCGCAGATCTCTAAGGAATACATGCACCCAATTCCACGGGCATCAGAAACGAAAGGTGACCGCTCTTGAAGCGCCTGAAATTTGTGCGGAATCGACCCGGAAAGATGATCGAGGCGTCCGTCACCCCGTAGTTTTTCGAGAATCTCAATGGCCCCGAGGGCAGATTGACACGCTAAAGAATTTCCGCCGAAGGTCCCTCCCAGTCCACCCGCATGGACGGCATCCATCATCTCCGCCCGGCCCGTCACTGCCGCAAGAGGAAGACCGCCGCTGAGCGACTTTGCCATCGTGATGATATCGGGCTCGAGGTCGTACCACTCGCAGGCGAACATCTTCCCCGTCCGCCCAAAGCCTGACTGCACCTCGTCCACCACAAGTACGATTCCTTCATTTGTACATACTTTCCGGAGTTCGGCTACGAATTCTCTGTTGGCCGGCATGAAGCCTCCCTCTCCCGCCACCAATTCGATGACGACCGCCGCCACCGTATCTGCACCTGCCTCATCTAACAACGCATGAAGCGAACGAATGAAGAGAGCACCTTCTGACGAATCCCGTTTATAAGGAAATGGCAGGCGCAGAACGTCCTCTGGAAATGGGCCGAAACCGTGCTTATACGGCATCTCCTTGTAGGTGAGGGCCATGGTCATGAGGCTTCTGCCGTGGAACGAATGCTCAAACGAAATAACCCGCGGTCGCCTGGTTACGTAGCGCGCCACTTTCACTGCATTCTCCACCGCTTCGGCACCACTGTTGACAAGCAACGTCTTCTTAGGAAAGTCTCCGGGAGTGATCCTGTTGAGTCTCTCCGCCAGCGCAACGTACGGTTCGTAGGGCGTTACTGTAAAACAGACGTGGAGGTAGTCATCTATTTGGTGACGAACACGGTCAAGGATGACAGAATGGCGATGACCTGTATTCAGTGCACCGATGCCGCCGGCAAAATCGAGGAAGACGTTCCCATCAACATCAGTAATGGTCGCCCCTTCCGCCGAAGCAGCATAGATGGGCACAACAGAGCCATGGGCGTCGACCACAGCTTCTTTGCGCCGTTCGGCAAGTGCCCTGCTGTTGGGACCGGGAATGTCAGTCTGGAGATTTACAGAAGCCAATTCACATCTTCTCAATCACTGTTACCTTCGACTATGGGGACAGTGACAAGAGTGTCTACAACTTAACTTAACCCCATGCTGAAAAGATACCGATTAGATCTACCACCCGGTTGGAGTAGCCCCATTCGTTGTCGTACCAGTTGAGCGTCTTGACCAGATTGCCCTCCAGTAACCTGGTAAAGGGAGCATCGTAGATGGACGAGTGCGTATTACCTATAATATCTGTAGAAACCAGCGGCAAGGTAGAGTATTGCAGGATGGGGCTGAGATGCTCACTCTCGGATGCTTCATGAACAGCTTCATTAATCCTGTCAACAGTCACATCTTCTTTCAGTTGCACCACAAGGTCAACTATTGATCCGTCCGGTACGGGGACTCGCATGGCGATGCCGTCGAGCTTTCCATCAAGTTCCGGCAGTACCTTACCGACGGCTCTGGCGGCGCCCGTACTTGTCGGAATGACGTTTTCAGCGGCCGCCCTGCTTCTGCGCCAGTCTGTGTGAGGTACGTCTGCCAGCCGCTGGTCATTGGTGTAGGCGTGTATAGTATTGATGACGCCGTACTCGACGCCGAAAGCGTCATTCAGAACCTTTGCCATGGGAGCAAGACAATTAGTGGTGCAGCTGGCGTTTGAGACTATCCGGTGCTCCGGTCGCATGTCGCCATCGTTAACACCAATGACTACCATATAATCTATTTCGTCCTTGGCTGGGACGGTCAGAATTACCCTTTTCGCCCCTGCTTCCAGATGCGGTTCTATTGTTTCGCGCGTCCTGAAAACACCAGTCGACTCCACCACCACATCCACCTGAAGCTCCCGCCACGGCAAAGCGGCAGGATTCCTCTCAGCAATCATCTTCACAGTGTGCAACTCGGTCTTGAGCGTGTCACCTTTCAGGGTAACAGTATCTTTCAGGCGACCCATGACAGTATCGTACTTAAGCAGGTAAACCAGGGCGTCGTTGGGAGTGATATCATTTATCGCCACAACCTCAAAATCATCTCTGTGATTGAGAATCCTGAAGACAGACCGGCCGATACGACCGAAGCCGTTGATGGCAACCCTCATGAGCCCTCTTCCAGAATCTGATAGCGGTCTATCAGTTCAAGGATCCGCTTGGAGAACCCCCAGCCGTTGTCGTACCACGCGATCGTTTTCAGAAGTGCATTGGCAGAAATCATGGTAGCTTTGGCATCAAATATCATCGATTCACTGCATCCGATGACATCGCTTGACACAATGGGATCTTCAGTGTAGCCGACAATTCCTGACAGGCTATTCTCAGATGCATTTTTGAAGGCGGCGTTTACTTCTGATACATCCGGCAGATTCTTAAGCTCTGTGGTTAAGTCAACACAGGAACCGTCGGGAACCGGTACATTGAAGGCGATACCGTCAATCTTCCCCTTCATTTCAGGTATGATGGAAGCGACAATGGTAGATGAGAAATTTTCATTCGGAATAATATTCTCAACCGCCGATCTGCTACGCCTCAAGTCAGAACGGACCGCATCGGCCAGAGGCTGATCCGAAGTATAAGCGTGGACCGTGGTCATAAAGGCCTTCTCAACTCCAAAATTTTCATCCAATATTTTCAGCATCAATCCCAATACCTGGGTTGTAGATGAAGTAGATGAAACAATCTTATCATCGATCGAAATCCTGTCTTCGTTTACACCGAGGATGATAACCCTATCAATTCGATCGATGGGAGGACTGGTAACGAAGACGCGCCGGGCACCTGCATCCAGATGTTTATGCAGATCGGAGAATTCCCTGAAACGGCCGGTCGCGTCAATTACTACATCCACATCAAAAGCGTCCCACGGAATCTCGCCTGGAACACCCCCCGCCAGAAGCCGGACCTTTTGTGAATCAACTCGGATATCGTTGCCTTCCAGAATGACATCATCTTCCATAGGACCGTGAACCGAATCCCACATTAAAAGGTGATGAAGCGACTCAGGCGGGGCGAGATCACTGATGGCGACGAACTGATAGCGGGGATTTCTGTAACCTATACGGAAGATGTCGCGGCCGATTCTTCCAAAACCGATGAGGCCAATTCTGATCGAAGGTTCCATTCTCAATATGAAACTATAGCAAGAATCATAATTGTCGCCAATAACTTTTTTGTAATCCTGTTACCTTTCCTCAATTGCACAATTACACTTAAGTAACTCATTCTTGAGTTACTAAAAATTACAACCATCGGACATCATTTTTCAACATTATTTTTAACCTCAATGTAGATCAGTTTTTCGATTTTGTTACGCGAGAATAGCTGATCGGTAGAGATTAGTTCGCTCTGCATCCAGATCATTACCACCAGCCGAATGTATGAATTCCAGAGTTTCTCCCGAACGATGACGGGAACCTGAAAGAAACTTTCAGCGTAAGAGATGGCAAGCGGAGAGAAAAACTATCCGCCCAAATAGATGAGGAGGAATCGTCTCTTGATGAGGCGCCCTCCTTTTTTGGTTCAACCTGAGAACAAGGAGACGGACCATGAGAAAGAAGTTAAAGGAGACAGCGGGTTTGTTGGTCTTGAGCGCCGTTATAGCACTGGCCATCGCGCTCGGCATTTACAGACATGAAGCGAAAGAGTCAGCAACTGTTGCTCTCAACATCGCTTCTGAAATTCGCCAGGAGAAACCTGATCCGATCGATCTTTCGCCCGTGACTGAGTTTGACCATAAGTTCATCGATGAATGGACCCAAGAGAAAGTGTTGTCTGAGAATGAAGAACAACATGCCAAACTCGACGCAGAACAAGGCACCTATGTAGAGGACGACCAGCCTGTGGCGGAAGAACCGGCGCTACCGGAATACAACGGTCAAGGAGATTCCGGCTACACCTTTGCCGAAGCTTTTGCCGATGCTCGTTCCAAATTAGGAGCCGGAAAAGTGTTCATCTGGAACAGCAGGGAGTTCACCACCGATCTGGCGCATGAAGTGCCAGCAGATTCCATTACCGTAGATCTGGCATCGGTTGATTCTGTCGATCTACTGGCGAAAAACAGTTCCCAACCGGAATAACAGACGTAACCTGAGAGGCGCGTAACCCTCCTCACCGCCTCACCCCGGTTACACGACGGCCGGACCGCTCGCCCGCATAATCTTGAGACTCTCGTGCGGAGTCCCGCGGGCGGGCGATTTCGGCTTACTCACACGACTGGGAGGCAAGGTCAATTCCACCTTACCCAGCCGGGCCCTCTAACGACCCGTCCCGGTGTGATGCCGGTGTGCTCCCCATCATTCAGGACGTGCCCGCCATTGACGAAAACGTGGTGAACGCCTGTGGAGTATTGATGAGGATTCTCGAAGGTTGCGTGATCCTGAATACTGTTCGGATCAAAGACCACCACGTCGGCGTAGTATCCTTCCTTCAGAAATCCCCGCTGGCGGATCTTCAGATTCGTTGCCGGCAGTCCTGACAATCTGTAGATGGCCTCGTGCAGCGGAATCACCTTTTCATCCCGCACATATTTTCCTAACAGACGGGCAAAATTGCCGTAAGCCCGCGGATGGGGATTTGATTTAAGGAAATCGCTCTCAGGCGCCAGTGAGCCGGCATCTGAATCAAAACTGACATAAGGCACCCGGATCTGCTTCTTGACGTTTTCCTCGGACATGAGGAAGTATACCACATCAACACGGCTGCCGTCTTCAATCACCAGATCCATAGCCGTATCCTCAGGCGGTGTGCCGCGCATCTGTGCCACCTCAACCAGTGTCTTCCCTATGTACTCCCTCAGATCGGGATTCTTAAAGCCGCCGAACAGCACATTGTCATAGCCCGCAAGGAGGCCAAGGTTTTCCCAGTCGTCCGTATCTTGCTGCATCTCGGCCTTGACCCGTTCCCAGATTGCGGGACTCTTCAGCCGCTCGGCCCACTTTTCGTATCCCCCTTCCTGCACCCACGGCGGCATAGAGGCGTCGAGACCGGTGGCGCCAGCAGTATAGGTGTACATATCTGCTGTGATCTTCAGACCGGCGGCGCGGGCCGAATCCATCTTGGCGATGGCGAGATCCATCTTGTAGTGATTCTTCTTGCCGCCAGCCTTCAGATGGTAAACTTCCGCAGGAATGTCCGCCTCGCTTGCAATTCGGATCAGTTCGTCCAGCGCCTCCAGCAGGCGATTGCTCTCGCTGCGCATGTGAGAAATATACATGCCGCCGTATTCAGAGGCGACCTTACACAGTTCAATCAGCTCTTCGGTAGATGAATAAAAGGCCGGTGCATAAATGAGCGATGACCCTACGCCGAGGGCGCCTTCTTCCATGGCCTGCCGCACCAGATCCTTCATGACGGCCATCTCCTCTTCGCTGGGGGGTCTATCTTCAAAACCAATTTGGTGGATGCGAAGCGTCGTGGCACCTACGAATGAAGCTACATTGGATGCGATACCCCTTCTCTCCAGGAATTCCAGGTATTCCCCCAAAGTCGTCCATGCGATGTCGTATTTGAGGTCACCCTGACTCTCTGCCTCTTCCTTCTTCATTGTTTCACTCAGAGGTCCCATTGACCACCCCTCACCGAATACCTCCAGCGTTACTCCCTGCCGGATGTCGCTCTGGGACTTCCCATCGGCGATGAGCGATTCTGTGGCCCAGCTAAGCATGTTGATGAATCCCGGAGTCACGGCCATATTCGTTGCGTCAATCTCCGCTTTGGCCTTCCCCGATAGGTTGGGGCCAATCTTTGCGATCCGATCGCCGGAAATAGCTACATCTGCAATTATGCCTTCTGCACCCGAACCGTCATAGACTGTTCCATTTCTTATAATCACGTCGTATGAAATGGGACTGTCCGGAGTGATAGCGGCCGGCGGCTGACAACTCCAGAACAACACCGCAGCAAAACTGAAGATCGACAGATGTTTCATGCTTGATTTCTCCTTATGAATGATGAACTACACTATTCATCTGTGAATAGTGATTGCATGACAACTCCGGTCGGACGGACGCTGGCGTAAGTAAGCCCCAAAAGGGCCGCGACGGACGCCGCTATCTGATTGGAGAAAACAGGCGGTTGATCTTGTATCTCACCATGGGCGGGCGTATCCGGTCCCACGACCGCGATCCATACCTCTTCGGCCCCTTCCACTTCATCGCCGTGATTGCGCCAGCTGTCCAGCGGTGATTCTCCTCGGCCGTGATCGGTGGTGATAATCAGTGTAGTGCGATTCCTGTAGCGCCGATCTGACTGAATCCACGACCAGAGAGTGGAAAGGTAGCTGTCGGTCTTGTGAGCCGAGCGGAGGTAATGGCCGTACTTCCCGTCGTGGGCGTAGTCATCGGTCTCATCGAAAGCGATGTAGAGAAGTCGCGGGCGATTCTGTTTCAGATAATGGAACGCAAGGTGGTAAGTGATGGCATCCCAACGGACCGATCCCCACGGCGGAGGGATCTGCTGCTGCAGTTGATATAGGACTGCCTCCGTCTGAGAAAGTTCGATACCCTGCGGTGGGCCGTCCCCCACGCTGACGGGAATACCGCTCCGCTTGCTGTTGATGATGTAGGGAAACACATCCCACGAACAGAACGCCGCCACCTTACCGCGGAAGCGAGGGAGATCATTCACAAACTCGAGGACTGTCCGGTTGGGATTCCACCGCTTGGCGTTGCTGTCCATGTTGGTATCTACATAGCCCACCAGAATCTCGGTGTAGCCGGGGTAGGAAAAGATGTGAGGATTCGTGAGGTAGGCTACGCTGCCTTTTTTCCGGTTACCGTAAAGCTGCCCCTTCTCGCCAATGACACTCCAGAAGAACGGCAGCAGCTTCTCACGGCGCACCGCCGGATCGGGATGCCAGAACTCGGCTCTGAGCGCCTCTATATCATCGCAGTATTTCTCGCTGTGAAGAAGCAGACTGTCAGGACCGGAAAAGATCTCCTGCCAGCGAAAACCGTCAATGGTTACAAGGATGACATTTTCCGTCTTGAGCTTCTGCCCGGCATGGATCGACACAGACAGAGAAATGAGAAGGAAAAGAACTGCTGCGAGCAACCCGTTCTTGACCACCCTTTCTGATCCCTGCCTGGAAGAAATCATCTCACTCTATCACCATTCTTTCCAGAAAGCGTTGCACTTTTGAGATATCGCCCCTGCTTGTGAGGTCAGGCACCTCTTCCGCCATGGGGATGGTGTAAACGGCGCGAGGATGTTTTGCTATCATCATCTTGATTGCTGTCGGCAGCTCTTTCTCCTGCCGTTCAGGATGGAGGGGGCAGGCCTCCAGTTCGGGGAGGATTGCATCCTGGTCGAGGCGAAAAATATTCATGCTGACGCCGACCCTTCCGGCACTGTCTCTGGCCTTTTCTACCTCCTCCGCATTCGGCTTCTCCACGATATCGGTCAGAAATCCTTCACGATCCTTCCAGATAACAGCAAACGCGTTTACCCGTTCCGGCTCCACCCCCAGGGCGTCGCGGTCATAGTCGATCATTGCGTTGTGATGGTCGTCTTTAAGAAGAGCCTCCAGTGACGCCGACGAATAGAGATTATCGCTGTTGCAGATAGTAAACTTCTGCCTGTTCCAATCGCCGCGGGACCTAAGTCCCTGTAAGACGGCATCGGCAGTGCCCAACGGTTTGAACCGCCCTTCAGGAATTGTCTGCCTTGCGAAACTGAGCTTCAGTCCCCAGACATCCCGACCGAAGTAATAAGGCTCGGTGACCTCGTCACGTTCATTGAGGACGAGTACCACGTCTTTATACCGCGCTTCGGAAGCATTGAACAGGAGATAATCGAGGAACGGGCGGCCCCCTTCACCGACGCTGATCATCGCCTTGGGCCTCATGCTTGCCTCTCTCACCAGTTTCCTGCTGAGACTTACCTCTCCCGTCGCGGTTCTCTTCATGCGCGATGAAATTCCCGCCGCCAGAATTACCATATTCCTATCCATCTTTTACCGACCCTTTATCCACATGAACAATATAGGCCTTTCCTCCCGCTTGCTCGATAGCAGCCGCCACTTCTTCCGCACTGTCTGGCGCATAGGCGAACATACAACCTCCACCCCCTGAGCCGTTGATCTTACCACCGTGTGCACCAGCCCCCATGGCCACCTCCAGCATTGTTTCAATTTTTTCCGTTGAAACACCAAGAGTATCGCGGAGAATGGCATGCTGCCGGTTCAACAAATCGCCTAATCTTATTTCGTCTATATCTTCATTTAATAAATCCAACCCTTCAGAAGTAATATCCCGGTTGAGAAGGGTCTCAGTTAGAAGGGTCATCTCTTCTTCAGAAAGATTCTCTATTTCGGCAACCTCATGGGACGTTGCTGTGTGAAGAGAAAAATCCCTGTTTTTTGATTGTATTTTGAACACCAGATCCATCACCCGCTCTTTCGATCGCGAAAGAACCGCCTGGGTATCTTTTTTCTCCAGTGAATCTCCCAACACAAACGAACCTAACCTGCACGACAATTTTTCTACAACCATTTCAGGCTCAGACGCGATATAAACAACACCACCCACCGCACTTGTGTAGTGATCCATCAGACCCCCGGCTTCATCAAATTCCTGTACCTCAGCCCGGTATGCCAGATCCGCCAATACCCTTGGCTCCAACTCCTCCGCCTGGTCACTCATGGCAGACAGATAGTTGATCCAAGATACCACCATGGCTGAAGAACTTGACGTCCCTGACTGAACGGGAATATTCCCTTTAACTACGCAGTCACAGCCGTTCGAAAAGGTAAATCCATCTTTTCTCATTGTATTGATGCCGCTTTTGAAATAATCAGCTTCTTTCGTGTAAGTAAGGTCGCCTTCCATAGAAAATGTCTCTTCCCCACCTATATCAGGTAGATCAACAGTTACTGTCATATCTTCCCGAGGCTGACCTTCTATAGTAACACGAAGTGATATGGAAGCAGCGATGACCGGAAGACCAAGATAATCTTGGTGTTCACCAAAAAGGCAGATACGGCCGGGCGAAGAGACGATCAAGATCTATTCCAGACTTTGAACAGACCGACGGAAGCGGCAGTTGCCAGCCCCACCAGGAAAACTCCCGAGGAGGATCCGTAGATGATGTGACCGGTACCGAGTAGGAATCCATAAACCGCCGAGC
>JASLRT010000081.1 GCA_030743815.1 Candidatus Neomarinimicrobiota bacterium
AGTAGTCCCACATAGTGGGTCGATTGCGTGAACGGCATGCGGCCCCAGTAAGCTTGAGATTTCAGATCGCGGCTGGGATAGTTCTGGAGTCCGTAGAAATAGGGATAGATGAAGGAAATGGTTTCCTTCGGATGGAATGACCACCCTGTGGCGTAATCCCAGCTTGTCCCCCGCTCAGTATCTCCGGACTTGTCCAGCACCGACGGCGCACCGCGATTGGAATGTCCCTGAAACTGATAGATGGAGGCGTAAGGATCGATAACGAGCAGGCCGGTCAGAATAAGCGCGGACACGAGACCTGCTGCACGGACCCCCTCCTTCCTCGCTGACCACTCCTTCCTCACTACAGAAGCCACCATTGGCCACAGCCACATGAAAACGACCATCATCCACGTATAGTAGACAATTTGAGGATGTTTTGTCCACAGTTGAAGTCCGCCGGCAAGTCCAAGGTAGAGGGCTCCTCTCCACACCCGCTCCCTCAAAAGGTAATCAGCAGCCAACAGAACGAGCGGCAGGAATCCTATGGCGTAGATTTTTGCCGAGTGACCGGCGTTGATCAGACCGAACATATATGGCGTCAGAGTAAAGGCCGTGGCGCCGAAGAGTGAGGCGAAATTTCCCAACTGTCGCCGCCTGAGAAACAGGAACATACCGATTCCACCAATTGAAAAATAGAACCAGTATCGGATGCCGCGGTTGACTTGCAGTGCTTTCAGCAAGTTTCCCAAAGGGTCAGATGGCGCATAGGCATATCCAGCATAGGCGGGCATCCCCCCGAAGAGGTGCGGGAACCATTGCGGTAGTTCACCTTTCTCAGCCACATATTCATCGCCCCACTTGCCGATGGGATAGTGCGCCACCACATCACCCGCCAAGGGATCCTTGCCGAGAAAAATCATCTCATAAAGGAAAAATGCCACCAGGAGTGGTACCAGCCAAACAATATGTTTTGTACGCTGATTAGTCACCTTTTCTCGCCGAAGACAAGAAAGAGAACAGCTGTCGCGCCAGTAATTTGAACCCGTTCAGTTCGCGCCAGCCAAGGGTCCTTGTTATTTTCAGGGCAATCGGGAAGATAACCAGGGCGGCAAACGCCAGTGCAACACGCCATTCGGGTATCTCAGCCTGGAGGTAGAGCGTCCCCTGGTACAGTATGAAAAGGATTAGTATAAGTTTAGCCAGCCTGCCCCAATCCCATTGAATCTTAACAGATTTTTGTGACGATCTCAGAATCAGAGCTGAGAAGAGGAAATAGGAAAGAAACGTCGCCCACGCTGCACCTTGAATCTTGAACTGGCCGATCAGGACAAAGTTAAGTACAAGATTAGCGAGGATGGCAATCAGCGATACGGGAGCGAGATGTGCTGTCTTATCCGTAAGGGCGGCACCGGCGATGAAAAAATGGCCAAAACCATTGGCAAAGTAGGCCAGCGTCACCAGAGGAACAATCAGAGCACCGGCGAGATAAGCTTCCGTAGCCACTACGCCGATAATGTCTCGCGCGAAGAGAGAGATGCCGAGAAAAATCATCGATCCAAGTACGGCGAAGTAAAACAGGATATCTCTGTGATACTCGTGTGACGCTTCGTCAATACCTAACCGATACATCATAGGGCGCCACCCCCGCTGCAGCGGCATGATGAGAATCATATTGATAATCATGCCGAACCTGTAACCGATGCTGTAGATACCAATATCATCAATAGAGACAAACAGCTTGAGGAAGAAGCGATCAGAGACTGTTAGCACCGGTGCAACCAGAGTAACCAGAATAAGGGGTGCTCCAAATCGTACTATTCTCATGAACGGCCTGAAAGACGGCCAGGTGAAATTCTGACGCAAGATGACAACTGCGCTGACAAAGAATGTGACAACATAGACCGTAGTCTTGGCAAGGACAACACCTTGCAGTCCCATCCCCTGGCCTACAACCAACACCAGCGTGACGATCAGTACTCCCGCAAACTGAATGAAGGAGAGTACTATAAAAGAGACCTGCTTCTGGTCGTACTGCCACAAACCGAGAAGGAAGCGGCTGCCGAAGGCGAGAAAGATGTTCAGCAGAACCAGCATCACGATTGGCGATTCCGCAGGAGAAAGACCGAGAAACGTAATCGCCACAGAACGGCCGAGCGACAGAACGATCAGTAAAACGGCATAACCGATAGTTGCCCACACAAAAACTGAGATGACAAGTTTTCTCCTGCCCTCTTCTCCATGTTCAGGAAGATAGCGCCACAAGGCATTGTTAATAGCGGCAGGCACAAGACTGATTAGCAGTGCCTCAAACATTTCCAGCAATGCGAGAATACCAACTTCGGTAAGCTCAAGATAGCGGGTGTAGATTGGGATGAGCAGGAATGACGCCAGTTTCGTCAGTATATTCCCGAAACCGTAGACGGCTGTACTTTTCCCCAGATCTTTGATGGGTTGCCGGATAGTCATGGATCAGTCTATAAGATTTGGACTGTTTTACCTGAAGTGTACACCTTCAGAAGCGTAAAGTTTAAGCCAAAATAACAATGCGCCTGAGGGATTCAAAAACAATTGTACACTAAGGAATGTCCGTAATCAGTTAACCGTTTGACAGATATTTCTTATCTTCTCCCCAAGTTTAACCTGATATGAATCAAGACCGACACAGGAAACCAATTCTCGTTGTGGGTGTCCCACGATCCGGAACTACATGGGTAGCAAACACCCTGGCACAAGCTCCCGGTACGGCCTTGCTCCACGAGCCGGATAACGAGAAGCAGAATATCCTCGCACTTCGCTGGAAGCGTAATTATCATAGGATGCCTCATATTGAGCCTTCCGCGGAAGAGTCTGTCTATCTCTCTTTCTGGCGCCAGATTCTTTACGAATCCTATCTTCCGAACCGAACAGTGATCAACAAAACAGGATTCATCCTCATGGGACTCACTGACAAGAAACTGGAACAGTACGTCCAGCAAAAGTGCGAAAAGCTGACAGTCAATGAAAGCGATGCGCTACCGCAGTTGCCCTCGCAATTCGTCACTTCATTCCTTTCTCAATCGTCGTTCTCGTACCAGAAACAGCGAACGAAACGTCGAATCGTAAAGTCAGTCCATACAGGTCTGACACTCCCCTTTATTTCACAGCATCTCAGCCCTGAAATTGTTATCGTTACAAGACATCCGGCGAGTGTTGTCTCCAGTTGTATTCAGCTACATCTTTCTGATGCCGATCGAAAAGTTTTTCGACAGCGTAACCTCATGGAGGCACATCTTAATCCATTCACTCGGAAAATCGAAGAGTCGAAAGAATCCGTTTCGGCAATGGCATTGCAGACGGCAATATTCTATTATGTCTGGGAACAGGAATCAAAGAATCATCCCCACTGGTATTTTATGTCGCACGAAGCGTTATGCGAAGATCCTATAGCGCAGTTTCGCTCACTGTACGAAAAGCTGCATCTCGATTGGATGCCAAGCGTTGAACAATTCCTTGCTGATCACGACCAGCCAGGAGCGGGATTTCAGATCAGCCGGGAATCGTCCACACTTGCGGACAAATGGAAACAGACGCTCACTCCTGAACAGATAGATCAAGTAAAAAAAGGTTATCAAACCCTCCCGGTCCACCTTTATGACGACTTCTAAAGAACAAATCAGGAAAAGGATTTTTGTCGTTGGAGCAGCCCGCTCCGGTACAACACTGCTTCAGAGCATGTTGGCCTCCCACCCGGGAATCCACTCCTTCCCGGAAACACACTTCTTCCGCGGGACGGTGCCGAAGAGATGGTGGCTGAGACTGGTCAAACGGTACGGCGCAGCGGAAAGATCATTCATCTCTTCCTTTCTGGAGAGAATTGAACATCCGGAACTTGTGCGCCATCTGCCGCATCACACCTGGTCCCAAAAGGCATGGGCAAAGTCTCTCCTGCGGATCCTTGATGATATCTGCACGGCGGCGGGGTTTTCTATATGGCTGGAAAAAACTCCTATGCACCTCTACTTTACGGACCTCATAACTCTTATCGCACCGCAGACCATGTTTGTCCACCTGATTCGCAGCGGCGAAGATGTAGTCGCTTCTCTGTATGAGGCCAGCCGTTCCGATCCGGAGTTCTTTGCCGGAGCACGATCAAAAAGTCAGTGCATCCGCAGGTGGAAACGCGATATCACCATTTCGAAGCGGTCTGTTGGCGTCAGAAACCATTCGTTCGTGAAATATGAACAACTCGTGGACGAGCCCAAGGAAAACCTCTCTCGCCTCTGTGATGAATTAGGACTGAAGTTCTCTGACCAGATGCTGGACTACCGGGCGGCCGCCGAAAAATTCGTTCTGCCGGAAGAGAGCTGGAAGAAAAAGGCTAAGGAGACGCTGGAAAAGAGTAGCAAGTTTGAGCAGGTGTTTTCAGCCGATGAACAAACCTATATACGACAGAAAATCCGTACCATCGATCTGACCCCATTCGACAACTGACTTCTAATCTGAAATCAGTTTCAACAGTCGACTTTTCTTCTCGCCCCACTGCCGCAATTTCACTTCTTTCAGTTGATGAATCTTTCCGGCGTAATTCTCCAACTCCTCCCCTATTGTCGAGAGCGCCACATCGATCTCGGCAGTTCCGTTGCCAGCGTACAGTGCAGCGTCACCGAAGTAATTACGTAGTGTCGAGGTATTAGATACTATGACTGGCTTAGCCAGCGAAAGGGCTTCATATCCGCTTGACAGAAGTGTCATCTCCCTTTTGGTGAGGGCGATAATGAAATCGGCTGAACTTAACAGCTTAACATAACTCTCATCCGATATGAATCCGGTGAATATGATATTCCGTCGTTCGTAACGGTTTATAGGGAAGTCAGCCAGCTTGGTGTCGCCGGTGATTGAGAACATGACCTCGGAATGAAGCACCGCAGCCTCCAAAAATTCTTCCACCGGTTCATCTGATGCAAAGCGGTTAATAAACACCGCTTGCTTCGCTCCAGGTTGCGGCTTCTTTTCTTCCATGGACTCTAAACCAAATTCGGGCAAAGGATCTTCCAGCACAAAAAGCTTATCTTTAACAACCGGGAATTTTGCCTTCAAATACTCACTCGACTCTTGATTATGAACCAGTATCAGGTCTGACCTTTGCCAAAGGAAAAGACTTAAACCACGAGCAAAGAAAAAATCGTAATCGGTATACGCCGCGGTATGAAGGTCAGGTACGACTTTACATTCAGAAAAGAATTTGTAGAATAGTGCGGCGGTAGTGACAAAAGGGTGCGCCTGGAACGTGAAAACGACATCAGGCTTGGCGCTGAACAGCTTCACCAGTGTCTTGATGAAGTTGACTCCGAGCTTGAAGACAGTCAGAAGAGCCGGTCCTTCTCTTCTGTCGAGGCGATAGTAGTCAGCACCGAGCTGGCGCGAAAGTTGTTCACTGCGTCGTGACACCTTCGTCCAGGCGACGAAAAGCAATGATATACTGTTGTTACCGGATGATTCTGAAATAGCCACTCAGTCGTAGTATTTTTTGCTGAACCCGACCCATTCATCCTGACCAAGAATGAACCGCTTGAAAAAAGCTAGCATGAATCCGAAGCCGTAGCCGAATATCTGTGCGCAAATTACCAGCGGCAAGTAAGGCGCCACTGTAGCGTCGCGTTGCCTGATAGCCCCTAAAATAGAAAGTGCCAGCAAGAGCCCCAAACCTAATTCGAAGAAAGCGCCAAATTCCTCCGGATCAGCAAAAAATCCCAGCATAACGAGACATGATACAAGCGTTATTGTGGATGGAACAAAATGCAGAGGTTCCAGCATTTTTCTGTCGATCTTACCCAAGTTTACCCTCGCCACTCCCCAGTTGAACACCTGCCTGAAGAAACGGCGCAGTGATGTTCTTCTTCGATGATACACGACGGCATCTGCAACGTGGGCAACAGTAGCACCACTCTTAATAATCCTGTGGCTCAGCTCTATATCCTGACCGTGACGTAACTCGCCAAACCCTCCCACTTTCCGGTAGAGATCCAGCGTCATTCCCATGTTGTGACTCCTGGGATAAAACTTCGCCAGCGGCCGATGGCTGTGACCGCGGAGCCCTCCTGTCGTTAAAAAGGATGTCATGGAAAAATCTATCGCTCTTTGCAGAGGCGTGAAATCTCCTTTGGAAGCGTCGGGCCCTCCACAGGCGTCAAACTTCTCATCAGTGTACTTCTCATAGATGGTCTTCAGCCAGTCAGGATCAGCTTCACAATCGGAATCGATAAACATGAGTAACTCGCCCTGGGACTCTTCTACTCCCTCGTTGCGGGCAGCGCCCGGCCCTTCATTCTCTTTCTTGATATATCGTAACTGGAAATCGACCTTTGCTATCCACTCCTTAACCACTGCCGCGCTGGTATCAGTTGAACCGTCATCAACAAGAATCATCTCAAAAAGATCGTTCGCCAACGTCTGCTTGCCGATTGATTCAATCAGGAAAGGGAGTTCGGCAGCCCTGTTGAAAGCCGGCGTTATAACGCTTATAATGGGACGATCTGGCAGATCAATGCTAGAATTGATATCAGCGCTACCTAAGAAAATTGGCTGTTTTTTGAAACGGTTTCCTGAACAATTTCACCTCCCCGTGTGGTCGACTGGGCAATCATTTCACCGAGAAGCCCAATTGAAATGAACTGAACACCGAGAATAATCAGGAGCACACCAAAGACAAGGAGTGCCATATGCAGCCGGAACGGGTCACCCAGACCGTACTTGAGGTAGAGAACCCAGAGATTGACAAGTGTTCCTATCATCAGACTGAGGAGGCCAAATACGCCAAAAAGGTGTAAGGGGCGGCGGGTATATCGGCTTAGGAACAGGACGGTCAACAGATCAAACATGCCGCGAAAATAGCGCTCGCGGCCAAACTTTGTGTCGCCGTATTTCCGCGGTCTATGATTCACCATCTTCTCCGTGACACGGAAGCCTCTCTTACCAGCCAGCACCGGGATGTAACGGTGCATACCTCCATATATATCAAGCGCCTTGACGACACTGTTACGGTACGCTTTCAGCCCACAGTTAAAATCGTGAATCTGGATACCGGTCAGCAGGCGGGTCGTGAAATTGAACAGTTTCGATGGCAGTCTTTTTGACGCAGGATCCTTGCGCTCCTTTTTCCAGCCGGAAACGAGATCATAGCCTTTTTTCAGCTCGTCCACCAGACCAGGGATTTCGGAAGGGTCATCCTGAAGATCGGCATCCATAGTAACAACATAGTCTCCGCTGGCCCTGCGAAAACCGGCAGCAAGAGCCGCGGACTTGCCGTAGTTTCGTAAAAACCGGGTCACCTCAATTCTCCCGTTTTCGCCAGCTTGCTCCTTCGCCAATTCAAAAGAACCGTCGGTACTGCCGTCATCAACCACCTGAATCTCATAATCGAACCTGTCTTCCAGAACAGTCGTCACTTCTTGTAGTAAATCAGGAAGTGATTCGCACTCATTGTAAACGGGGATTACTATGGAAATTTTTTCAGTAGGCATGACGATGAAATTACTTTTCCAACTTCTCGCGAAGGCGCTCGTTATCTGTGTCGATTCCCAGCGCTTTTCCGTAGTAGTCCAAAGCTTCGGCCCGGCGATCCAATTTGATGAGCACATCACCGAGATGTTCCAGAACAACGGCATTGTCTTCCTCTATCCGGATCGATGCCTGGATATACTGCAACGCTTGCTTGTACTTGTTACTTTTATAGTAGATCCAGCCGATTGTATCAAGATAGGCAGCGTTTTCCGGCTCCAGATCGATCGCCTTATGTGCCATTTGAAGAGCATCATCCAGTCTCATATCTCTCTCGGCAAGTGTATAACTGTAATTGTTGAGTGCCTGGCTGTCGCTCTGATCCAATAGAAGGAGATCTTCGTATAGTTGCAGCGAAGATTGCCATTCGCCGAGATGGTTGTGCACGGTGGCGAGCAGGTGTTTGGCCGGCCGGGAACCTTTTTCAATCTCAAGCGCTAAAAGAAGACTTTTCTTTGCCAGCTGGTAGTTTTCTTCCATACTGTAGCTGTTGCCGAGCAGGTAGTGTACGACAAAGCTTTCAGGGTAACGCTCTCTCGCATCCATAAGTACAGCAATAGCGGCAAGTGTCTTTTCCAGATTAATTTGTGCAAGGGCCAGGTTGGTATACCCAACGGGCTCCTGTGGAAATTCCTCCACCAGTTGCAAGGAATAAGCTTCCGCCGCTTGATAATTTTCGCTATCGAGGGCCATTCGGCCTAGAAAATAGAGAACTGTGCTCGTCTGGTGACCGTCTTCAAAAAGAGCGTAAAAAAGAGAGTCCGCTTTCTGGAAATCACCGTTGTTAAAATAGAGCCTTCCCAACTGTTCCAGAACCGATCGGTCGTTATTGGTCAGATTAATCAGACGTTCCAAACCACCGATTGCCTGCGAGAATTTCTGGAGATAGATTGCCAGTTCACTGAATCTGCGCCAGTACTGCACACTGTTAGGCGCGGCTTCAGTGAGAATCCTGTAAGCTTCATAGGCCGATTCATAGTCCTTCCTTTCGACAGCAATTTCAGCTGCCCTGCTCAAAGCTTGATGCTGGGATGAATCATCCCGGTAAATCTGCCACAGCAACTCTTGGGCCGTTTCAGATTGACCCTTTCTACGCAGTACTTCGGCAAGAATGAATCTGAATTCATAGTCTTCAGGATAGAATTCAGAGAGAAGCGAATAGTGTTCTTCAGCACGATCAAGATTGTTTCTCATCAGAAACTGCTGCGCTAACATTTCCCTAGCTTCCCTGTCTTTAGGATCAATCATCAACGCTTGGTTCAATCGTTCTATGGCTCTTTCGAACTTGCCGATTCTGAGATACGCATCAGCAAGCGAGGTGAGAATCGAAGTTGCTGCTGGATCGTACTCCAGCGCATCTTGGAATTCAAGAATTGCCATGGCATAATTACTCTGAGACATTTGAAGCTCACCCTCCATAAAATGGGCGAGTGCCTTGGTGTTCACTTCATGGGGCTGTGCCTGATCCTCAGCTAGCGCTGGCACATCGGGTTCAGGCTGAACGGTGGGTGCGACAGCACATCCACCTATAAAGAATGTGCCGAGTAGACACAGCTTAGAGAGGTGTTCTGATCTCATTTCCTTTTCTTCTCGTCTGAAAAATTTATCTTTAGACCTGTGATATCACAAGAAAATTCCCGAATTTGTGCCAATATCAGATACACACAATCCAACCAACCAGAAGGAGAAGATTATGTCGTGTCGTTTTATTCTAAGCCTGATTCTACTCATTAGTTCCCTTTGGTCTATCGATGCGCAATCTTTTCGAGAAAGAAGAGAGACTGTGCAACATCAGTTGGGTCCGCGGAGCGCCATGATATTGACCACCGCCGAGGAGTACAACCGCAATGGCGACGTGGACCATCCGTTCCGCCCTAACAGCGATTACTGGTACCTTAGCGGCCATCACGAACCGATGGGACGATTGATCTTACTTGGTCCCGATTTCTTGTCTGAGGATGAGATTCAGTTCAAGGACGAAATTATTTTTACAAGACGGCGCAACGCCTACGCCGAAGTCTGGACTGGCAAGAGATTGGGTATTACGGGAGTCAAAGAACAACTCGGCTTCAGCTATGCTGAGGTTAGCGACTCATTTCGCGTGGTTCTCGATAAAGTACTGCCCCTCGTCGATACAGTCTATGTCAATTTGAGTAACTATATGTATCACGGTCCCAGCAAACTAGAACCAGAATTCTTGAACGACGAGGAACTGTCAAAACTTCATATTTCACACGCAGGAGAGATTATTCACCCCTTAAGGCATCTTAAATCAAGAGAAGAAATTGACTTAATCCAGAGAGCAGTGGACATCACGGGAGAAGGGCTAATGAGCGCCATGAAGAGAACCAGGCCCAAGTTGAATGAGTATAACATTCAGGCAGCAATCGAATTTACCTTTTTTGATCTCGGAAGCCGGCGGCTTGGCTTTCCTTCCATAATTGGTTCCGGCAGCAACACCACTATTCTACACTATATTGATAATAATCGAACAATGGAAGACGGTGACTTACTCCTCATGGATGTTGGTGCCGAGTACGAGATGTATACGGCCGATGTCACCAGGACAATTCCGGTAAACGGCAAGTTCACTCCTGCCCAGCGAGAACTCTACACTTACGTACTGGAAGCACAAACAGTTGCCTTCGATTCTATTCGATCCGGCATGACACTAAGAAAGGATCTCCACAATATTGCCAAAAACTACCTTGAGGAGAAAGGCTTTGGCAGATACTTCATTCACGGTCTGGGCCACTGGCTCGGCCTCGACGTGCATGATGTGGGAGGACGGCAGGCAAAAATCGAGCCGGGCACTGTATTTACGATCGAACCGGGAATCTATATCGCGGAAAACGACACCACAGCACCCCTCAAGTATCGCGGTATTGGAATCCGTATCGAGGACGACGTATTGATGACGGAAGATGGACCAGTCTGGCTTTCCGCTGATATCCCCCGTGAAGTGGATGATATCGAAAGAATGATGAAGAGGCGCTGGCGTATTAAGAAGGGGCGCTAGCGGAATCGTAAGCCTTCACACCATTTCCGCCCTGTCGCTTGACCTGATACATCGCTTCATCAGCCTTGGCGATGAGATCCCGTATCGTCTCGCCGTCGACGGGAAACTCAGCCATTCCCCCACTGATGGCCATCTGGACAACCGTTTCATCCTGAGTGAACTCTTTAGCTGAAACGCTTGCCACAATTCTTTCTGCTGTGGATTGAATATTCTCTTTTGTGGCGTTCAGGAGAATAATCGCGAATTCCTCGCCACCATACCTTGCCACAATATCGATGTTGCGAACATTCGCCTTGAGGCGGCTGGCAGTCTCCATCAAAACATAGTCACCAGCAAGATGACCATAGGTGTCATTGATGCGTTTGAACTTATCAAGGTCGAGGATAAGTAGCACAAGGCTGGTCTGATATCGGCGGGCACGATTTAACTCCTCTTCGAATCTCTCTACAAATGAGCTGTGATTTAATAGACCGGTGAGGCCGTCTCTGATGGCACTCTCTTTTACCATTTCAAAAGTCTGCCACCACTCCAGAAGAGTACCGAATCGCTGGCTCACAATTCGCAACGCCTCTTCATCGTTTTCACTGTATTTATTCGGACTGGAACTTTCGAGCACCAGCGCGCCGACGGTTCGACCCGCCTTCTTAATAGGATATCCGAGAAAGGAGAGAATACGCTTTTCTTCCATATCACCTGCTGAAAATCTCCCTTTACCTCCTGTGTTATATTCCAGAAGGTTGTCTATTCTCAACACTTCGCCTGAGGCAATCAGCGCACCGTGAAGCGAGTCGGCGATTTTAAAACGGGCCTCGTTGCCTAAATCATTACTGAAACCCGAAGTAGCCAGAATCCGAGCCTCACCCGGGTGCGTTTCATCCACCAGAGAAATTGTCAAATTGTCAAAAGTGAAACTGGTCTTACATAGTTCTATAATGGATGATACAAGTTCTTCCTGTGACAACGTGAGATCCAGATCGTTCTGAAACGAATTCAGGCGTGAATAGAAATGGATATCAGACCAAAGTTCAGATTCTTTACGAACTTGTCCCAGTTGTTGTCCGATCAGATTTGAATAGTCAGAAATTATTACCGGATGCTGCTCATCAAAATCGCTGAACTGTGAAGCCTGAATAGATAACAGACCGATTATGTCATTCTCCATCCAAATAGGAGAAACAAAGACCGAAGTGCTTTCAGCGACAGCAGAACCCTCCTCAAAGAACTCTTTCAGCATCTCTTCATTCTCGCTTGGTGTAAGAAATCCCGGCAGTTCTTCACTCATCAGCTGCGAAATATTCTCGTCTTTCACAGGTAGAACAGCCCGGAAATCAGAATCTGTATTGACAGCACATTTTTTGACCAATTTTGTACCGCTGTTATCCAACAGGTAAAGGCAGGGTTGAAGTTGAGGATAACACGAATGAAAGAGTTGAATGATCGATTGTAAGGTTAAATTTGGCTCGTTTTCCTCCTCTTCCGTCAGGATTGCCTTAGTACTGGAAACTGACCTGTAAGAAGACTTTTCTGAACCACCGGTTAGACCCCGCTTCCATTTTTCCGTGTAGAGCTGATAAAACAGATAACTTACCAGCACAATGATGAGGAGGCGACTAATGTCGAATAAGAACCCATCTGGTTTGGGATAGACGAACAGGAAAATCAGAATTACTCCTGAAAGGAGAATACTGAAAATTGTATAAACAGATAAATCGAAACGTGTGTATGCACTCACGGAAGAAAATTAAGCAGAGTGTGAGGAAAAAGAAAGTACAGCTACAGGAGAAGGAGAACTATTTTTGCTTCTTCACAAGCTTAATCTTCCCACCCAGCGCCGGTTTTGTAATCTTACCGTCGGCTTCTGTTTCGGTGGAATCCTTTCCATCTTCATCTGCCAGAAGCGCCTTTGCGTCACTGTTTAAAGGTAAAGGCGGCGGCGAATCAACTGTCCCTGTCATATTCTGCTGTGTTGACAGCGGGACAGGGTTGGGAACTATGGAATCCCCACTCTCCGGGATAAGATCAAAGGAAAGCATGACAATGACAGCCATGGCGGCGACGGAAGCAAAGAGATATCTCGGTTCAAAGCCGAAGATACGGCCGTGCTGAACATATCGCTTATGCCATACAGGCTGCTGAGATGAGACCGCTCGGATTCTTGCTCTCAGCGCCGAGTTGAACTCAGAGGATGCAACGATCCTCTCGGAGTTCCTCAGTACGCCAATTGCTGAGACTACTCCCTCGTAGGTATCTTTGCATGAGAAACAGGACTTGAGATGCTTATCAAACAGTTTTATCTCAGCGAGAACCAATTCCTTTTCTATATATGATGAGATGGAATCTTGAAACTCGTAACAATTCATCAAATTGCTTTTCTCCTTTTTTGTTTAACATTTTTCAGTTCTTCCTGTAGCTGCAACCTCGCACGGTTAATGCGAGACTTTACAGTTCCTAATGGAACTTCTAGTATCTTACTAATCTCTTCGTAAGAAAGTTCCTGTATATCTCGCAAAATGACTGCCGTCCTGAAATGGAGTGGCAGTTTCTGAATAGCAATCTGAATCTGCCCCTCTGTGAATTTCCCTTCAGTATATTCATCCGTCGTATCATCAATGGGGAGATCGAAATCTTTCTCTTCCATTCCCATCTGGCTCAGATATGAAGTCTTGTGCCGCTTCTTCTTGCGAAGTTCCGTTTTAGCAAGATTCGACGCGATAGTGTAGATCCAGGTGGAAAACTTGGCCTTGGGCCGGTAATAGTGCTTCTTTGTGAAGAGTTTCACAAAGGTGTCCTGAACAATGTCTTCGGCATCTTCTACATTGCCAACATAGCGGTAGACAAAGTTCATCAACCTGTCGCGGTACCGCTTGACCAGTTCCTGAAATGCATTTTCATCTCCCTTCTGGAAACGGAAGATCAAATCTTCATCACTATATTGGTATCTGTCAGACATTCCCTTTAACAACCTTGTACACGAGAGGTACCAAGATCGCCTCCGGGTTTATTTTCATCGACTTCACCTTCTCATCGGCAGCCCCCAAGAGTCGAAAAATATGGGGCAGTCTCTCTTTGCCGTATTCCTTTTCGTACTGGTTCAGACGTTTTCTCACCTGACTGCTGAGCCAGAACCACTGTCTATCCTTTTCCTTCTCCCCGCTCGAATCTATCCGCCTGAAAAGGAGTTCCTGGAACAGTGTCGTCATTAATGAAATCAATGATGATATATCTCTACCCTGATCCATGAGATTTTTTCCAATTTTCACTGTTTTGCCGAAATCCCGCCTCCCGATTGCATCTACGAAATGCCACGGATAAAAGTTTCGTACCCAACCGGAATGCTTTAAAACATCCGCCTCTTCAATAGTGCTAAGTTCGCCTATACTCAGCTTAATCTTTTCAATCTCATTATTCAAGTGATAAACTGAATCCCCACTCAAAGCAATTAGAGTATCTATCGCCTCATCTGTCGCGCTGAAATCATTCTTTTTCATGAGGAACCTGGCCCAGCCAGCCATCTTCTCAGGGAAGGGCGGAGATGATGAGATGACCCCCACTTTCCCCGCCAGCGATTTCACTAGTCTGTTTTGCGGATCGTACTTATCGATGATGATGACGAGACAGTTTATAGGATTAGGAGAATCGCAATAGGCCAGAAAGAGCTCACGGCTCTTGCCCTTTATCTGAGTCGGATTTTGGAGGACAAACAGTCTCTTCTGAACAAACAGGGAAGCTGAGTTAAGTTCCGCCAGGATGCGGTCAAAATCACCACTATTAGGCACTTCAAAAGATTTTTCCACAGTTTCATCTTTACCAAGTGATCTTTCGATTTCTTCAATGAAAATGCTCTGTAAGAAGAAATCGTCGCCGTTAAGAAAGTAGACAGGATCTACCTGGCCCGCCCGGATCTTGTCGATCGTTTTTCTCAGATACTTCCTCATTTTTCGCCCGCCGAAGCTGATGCCCAACCCATGAGTGAGACGACAATGATAGCCAGGAATGCAAAGACAAATCCCGGCACAAGAGAATATAGTCCGCTTCCGCCGAGAAAATTGTCCCAGATGATTACTGTCAGAAACCCGGTAAGCATTCCCGCCAGAACGCCATTTCTTGTGGTCCCCTTCCACCAGAGAGAGAGGATGAGTGCCGGTCCGAAAGCGGCGCCAAGGCCGCCCCAGGCAAAAAGAACTTTATCAAAAATCGATCGAGGAAGCTGCGCCAGCATGATGGCTACAAGACCGATGATAAATGTCGCGATCCTGGACAGTTTGACCAGTTCGGCCTGATCCGCCTTCGGCCTGATAGATTGGTGGTAGATATCCTCCGTGACGGCAGATGTGGTGACAAGCAGTTGAGAGTCGGCGGTGGACATCATGGCGGCCAGAGCTCCCGATATCAGAATGCCGGCAAACCAGGCAGGGAAGATAGTGAGCGCCAGTTCGGGCATCATTTTCTCGGGATCCGGGAAATAACCAGTACCGAAGTAACCGAGGGCCACAATACCCATCAGCACGGCACCTCCGTAGGAGAAAACCGAGAAAACGATGGCAATGGATGACGCTTTCCTTATCTCGCCCGACGACCGGATACTCATGTATCTTGCCGCAACGTGGGGCTGTCCCGAATAGCCCAGGCCTACGCCGAATCCGCCCAGAATTCCCGCAAGCAGTGGCCAGCCGCTCCTTCCGCCCGAAATTGTCAACAGATTGGGATCGATGGCTCCGATCCTTGCCGATAGCCCGTCGATTCCGCCGAGATGCCAGAGAGTCACCAGCGGAAGAACCACCAGAGTTACCAGCATGATACAGCCCTGGATGAAATCTGTCCATGCTACGGCAAAGAATCCCCCTACCAATGTGTAAAAGACAATGATGGCAGCTCCAACCATTACCCCGGACATATGTGTCCAGCCGAAGGTCTGTTCAAGAGATTTCCCAGCGGCATCGAACTGAGCCGCGATGTAAAATGAAAAACAGAATGCGATGATTCCTGTTGCAATGAAGCGAATGGTGGGATCGTGACTGCGGAATTTGAGCTCCAGAAAGCGCGGCAGTGTCAGGGCACCGAGACGTTCACTTTCTTCTCGAAGTCTTTTCGCAACAAGAATCCAAGACATGGCGACGCCCACGACACCACCAATTCCCGTCCAGAAAGCGGGCTCGAGTTTCGTTCCCGATGGATCCCCCAGCCCCGTGGCGTATGCCAAACCTGTCAGTCCGAGTAGCATCCAGCCGCTCTCTCCAGAGGCTCGTTCGGAAAAAGCGACAATCCAGGGACCCAGCTTTCTTCCCGCCAGCAGGAAGTCCGGCAGAGTCTTGGTACGCCTCGCACTGATAGTACCGACAACAAGTATAATGACAAGATAGCCAATGAAACCGACAGCTAAGGCATTCATCTCATATTCCCAACACTATGCCGCCAACAATAAGACAGTAAAACCCAAAATAGTAAAGTCTTCCCTTTTCCAGAATCCCGAGGAGAAGTTTAAGGACAATGATTCCTACGACAAAAGAGGTAACCAGACCGGTCAGAAGCACCATCGCCGGGATTCCATTAGCGCCTGATAAAGCCAAATCAGGGAGAGTAAGTAGGCCTGATCCAATCAGAGCGGGAATCGCAATCAGGAATGAGAATCGCGCTGCTTCGCGACGTTTTAGTCCAGCAATAAGGCCGGAGGCGATGGTTATTCCCGACCTGGAAATACCGGGAATCAGCGCCAGCGACTGTGCAATACCGATAATAATCGCTCTTTTGCCATCAACTTCCGTCTGCTCTTTACCGACCCACTTTGTGACTATGAGAGCAGTGGCAGTGACCAGAAGGGATAGCCCAACAAGCTGCAGGTTGTGGAACGACTGTTCAATCTCCGGCTTGAAGACCAACCCCACAACAGCGATTGGAATTGTAGCCAGGATGATATAAATAATCATCATACGATTTTCTCTTGTTGACAGATCACTCAACAGATTCTTCAAATCTTGCCAAAACACAGTCAGGATGCTCATAAGTGTACCCATATGAACAGTCACCTCAAAGACCAAACCCGGCTGAGAAACCTTGAGAAGTTCCTCCATCAGGACGAGATGTCCGGAACTGCTAATGGGCAGAAATTCAGTTACACCCTGGAGGGCGCCGAGAATTGTGGCATCTAAAGCGTTCAATACGGAAATTTGTCGGCAAATTTATGGGGAGCCGTTCTGTCCGGGCAAGAGAATAAACTCAAACCAGTTTGAACAGACAGATCATCCTCCCCGACTTCTCTCCGTCCCTGCGGTAGGAATGAAACATTAGCGAACTACAACAAGTGCAATGGGAGGAGTCTGTAATCTGATCGTGCGGTATCCCTTCCCTTTCCAGTTGAATGCGATTTTCTTGCGGGAGATCAAGCATGAAGTGGTTCGGCCTGGAAGATGTAAGACACTCTTGAGAAAAGTTCTCTGCCACCTCGGAACCCACTTCATAGCAACACGATCTTATGGATGGCCCCAATGCAACTTCAAGCTTTTCGATAGGAGAACTTAACGAGTTTTTCATTTTCAGGACCGCTTCCTGCGCAATCCCCGCAGCAGTACCCCGCCAACCGGCATGTATCAGACCGATAGCTCTCTTCTCAGAACAGTGCATGAAAACAGGAACGCAATCGGCTACCCTGATGGAAAGCACGGTATCAGGAGAATCGGTGAGAAGGCCGTCACACCTTCCGGCTTCGCCGTGAGAAGACTTAATCTGAACTACCGTACTGGAGTGAATTTGAGTACAAAATGAAACGTTACCCTCAAACCCGGCCTTGCTTGCCGCTATTTCAGTCAACGAATGCAGGTTGCTATCCGCCATCTCACCAGATGATCTTACCATAACCGCACGGACGACACCAGACGGAAACTGGTCAGACAGATCGTAAATGGAGGCTGTGAAGCTGGACAAACCAGTGCTGTCTAGGGAGACCCGACAGTCGGCACGAACAGTGAATCAGAGAGAAACTGAGCTACGACGCTAAAATCACCACCTTTGTACTGGATAACGTTCAGCGATGAGTTGACGCGAGGCGAAGCTTCCGCAAAAGAGAAATCTCTCGCCTTGCCACGAACCGTCTGCGGTGTGGTAAGATTCTCCAGCACGGAAGTACGCGTCGGATTGGCTCCCAGATGACTTGTCAAGAAAGTAACCGTCTCATAACCGAGCAAGGCCATCCTGTACTCCGTCCGATTTTCCAGAGGCGAATAAATATCTTCCGACCACTGCTCGGATATCCATTCCTTATTGTGCAAGTAGTCCGAAAAGATAAACATCCCTTCCAGGTTGGGACCGATCATCTCCTGACCTAATTCTTCCGGTTCGTACCAGTTTCCGTTGCCCAAAATCTGTGTATCGAGATAATAAGAAGAAAATTGAGAGGCGACATAATTGATGTCACCAGCGTGAATCGGCATGTAGATAGCCTCGATGCTTCTGAGCATGAGTTCACTGGAGTCTTCTGGTGATAACTCTTCACCGTCCAACGTTTTTTCAGGAAAGAAATCCTCTAGATCAACAACCGAAGTCAAGTCATTCGTGTCGAGTTCAACCGGTGCATATATCGTGTCCTGCCTGAGCGTTTCCAGCTGAAAGGCAATTTTCCTCAACGACGACAGTTGATCACTCAGATCCATAGGAATCCCCGAGTACCACTCCACGGTCACCACTTCCGCCCCAAGGTCATCTGACCGTTGCACAAACCCGTCAGTGAGCGTTTTGCCAAATCTATCGGCCGGCGCAACAACGGCTACCGTTCTCAGTCCCAGCGTGCCCACTGCATACTGAGCCGCATATTGACCCTGTTTGAACAGATCGGGATTGAGCTGGTAAGTTCTTGCGCTCATCCTGGCGAGTCCTACGCGGGTGGCTGTGGGAACGAGCAGCGGAATCTGGAGCCCTTCTACGGCTGTTGCAGCGGTTACTGCGTTTACGTTGGAGAGTGGACCTATGATAGCCACTACATTTGGATTAGCTGACAGCGCACGTACGCCTTTTGTCGTCTTCAGATTGTCGCCTTCATTATCGATCAATTCCATTACTATATCTACAGGGATCCTGTCCCGGACCGATTCCACACCCCAGCGCAATCCTGCCAGAAAGGCTTTGCCGTAGCCTTCATCAAAACCACTCAATGGTAAAACAACACCTACAGTAATCGCTTTTTGCTCCTTGCGGTAAGTGCGGGTACGGAGCGAATCATACAGTTCTTGAAGTATTGGCGAGAGAGTGTCTCTATCCATCCTGAAGAGTGTCAGGGCGGCAGCGTCGGTCTCTCCCCCGGCCAAAAGACTGTTAGCCATCATCAGATTCAGAATCATGCGGTTTGAAGAGTCCAGCTCTTTAGCCAGAATGTCCTCGATTTCCTTTTTGTTCAGATATGAGGTGGACAGCTTCATTATTTTCACTTGCAGTCTGCCCGCTGTGGGATCGTGTCCTGAAACGGTAAGTGCTTCAAGGTAGCTCCTGACAGCCGCAGAATAACGACCCTCCTCCAGGAATATATCGCCAAAACATTCGTGAACATCATCAAGGTAGCTGCTCGTGGGGAAATTTTGGAGGAACTCTCTTCCAGTCTCTCTCGCATTCTCCATCCTTCCTATTCGGAAATAGGATTTCATACACATAAGGGCACTGGCAGTAAGCTGAGGGTTTTTCTCCGGCGGGTAGTTTTTCAACCGCCTGAAGATATCGAGTGCGCTGTAATACCTGCCTGCACTGTAATGCTTGACGCCCTTTTCAAACTGGCGTTTCGATAAAGCACCCGAAAATGCGTTTTCCTGCACGGTTGATCTTTCTTGCTGCTGCTTTTTGTGGGATGCAGACATCTCTCCCAATGGATGGTTGTAAGCTACATCCGGCATCAAAGTCAAAATGAGCGTTGAAATGATGAATGATCTAAAATTCATTTAGTCTGATTTTGTCGGCGTTAAACTCAAACGGCAGTCTCCCGGATCAACCGCAACAACTATTTGATCGATGGTGCAAGTCGGTTCAATAGTGCTTGCGCATCCTGTCTGGATTCTTCATAACGCACATAATCCGGATCAGAGCTGTTAAACAGTGCAATCAACTTGGAGATAATACTCATTATTCAACCGTGGTGAAATCAACTTCGGTAGTTCTATTCCATTTTTGACATATACTTTTTATACTATCACTCATAAGTTAGTTCCATCGAACTATTATAGACCATTAACTAAAACTCAATTAAAATTACACAAAGAAATAGTAAGACTTCAGAAGAAAGGATTGAGTTATAGAAAAATACATAAAGAATTGATTAAAAAAGGATTTAAGATTGGAAAATCACCTTCTACCGTTCATTCAATCATTAAGAAAATAGAAAAAAGAGATAAGTTTTTGAATCAACCTGTGATTGAGGGATATAAGGATTTTGATATACTATTTTATACATTTAAAGAGGATTAAAGAGTTTTTTATCTTCCATTTAGTTTTCCCTAAACACTCTTTAAATAGAACTCATACA
>JASLRT010000082.1 GCA_030743815.1 Candidatus Neomarinimicrobiota bacterium
CCGAGCACACCCCTTTATTTTTGCGGCTTTGTTATCCGTATAGCTATCTGCTTCTTTGCTTGAAGTATTTACGCACCTCAGGCCGAGTTTTTGTTGATGATAGCGGGGCAACACAGTGCAGTTGCGGGATTTTGGATTAGGTGGCTGGCTAGTACAAGAAGGCTATATGTGGAACAATTACGACCACCGTGCTTACAGCAACTGGGAATTCCCCCCACAGCTGTTTGCCAACCTGTAGACTTCCATAGACAGATTCGTCATGCCACTCATTTCCGAGTTGACTCTCCTCTACCTCCCTTTTTCTGAGGAACTCGCGCCGCATATGACCTTCGGCTTTCGCTTATAACACGTCATCCTATTGTTTTCTGATCAGCAGGATCAGGAGCCCTTGCCCATTTCTACAATTCGGATGGGTGCGTCGGTGAAGCCCTTTGACTTTTCTTTCACCCTATATAATTAATCTGACTACAGGACTGCGCAGCTACACGTAATTTTTGTAATCTGGCTGATATTGCTGAGACGTCATGTAAGTCAGCATATCTGACGGTTCCGGCTTGGTAGCAAGACCACGTTTGTAAGCTACTTTCGCCACCGCACTAGCGATTACTGCTGAGACAGCCCTGATCTTTGTCAAGGGAGGATAGATGCACCCTTGTTTCAGATCCTCTTCCAACACCTCTCCAGCCAGCGCCTTGGCAGCCGCCGAGAACATTTCGTCAGTCACATGTTCTGCACCGCAGGCGATCACGCCCAGGCCGACGCCGGGGAAGACATACGAATTATTCCCCTGACCCGGCACATAAGTTTTACCGTTAAGTGTTACGGGATCGAACGGACTGCCGCTGGCGAAAATGGCACGACCTTCTGTCCATCCGTACGCCTGCTCAGCAGTGCACTCCGCCTTTGATGTCGGATTTGAAAGGGCAAAGATAACGGGGCGTTCGTTGGCGTTCCCCATCGCTTCAACAACCGGCTGAGTAAACGTCTGCGGCTGGCCGGATACGCCTACCAGGATGGTGGGGCTGAGGCCTTCTACAGCCGATAACAGATCGGGAAGAAACTCATGATCGTGGGCGTACGCAAGTTTGTGTTCCTGCAGGTTGTCACGGCTTTTGACCACCAACCCTTTCGAATCAACAAACCAGCATTTCCGTCTCGCTTGCTCGTCCGACAGTCCTTCATCAACCATTGCCAACGAAATCAGATCGCCGATGCCGATCCCCGCCTCCCCCGCACCGAGGAAAAGTATCTGTTGATCTGATAGTCTCTGTCCTGTGATTCTGAGCACCGAATAGATCCCGGCAAGCGTGACGCTGGCAGTTCCCTGGATATCGTCATTGAATGTGCAGGCCTTGTCCCGGTATTTTCTGAGCAAACGAAAGGCGTTCAAATTGCTGAAATCTTCAAACTGGATCAGTGTGCCCGGGAAAACGTCCCCAACAGCTGTCACGAATTCATCAATGAGAGCATCATATTCATCGCCACGGATGCGGCGTTGCCGTAGCCCTATATATAGCGGATCATCAAGCAGATGTTCATTATTTGTCCCCACGTCTATAGTGACGGGAAGACAAAACAGGGGATCGACGCCAGCACAGGCCGTATAGAGTGTCAGCTTGCCGACAGGAATGCCCATGCCGTTTGCGCCCAAGTCGCCCAGACCAAGGATTCTCTCCCCATCGGTGACAACGATGATTCCCACTTTTTCACGATACCAATTTCTCAAGACATCGCTCATTCGTCCTTTATCTTCCGCCGTAATGTACATCCCTCGCGGCCGCCGCCATATGTGGCCATACTCCTGACACGCCTGCCCCACTACCGGCGTATAAACGATTGGCATCATTTCATCAATATTGTTCAGGAGTACCTGATAGAATAATGACTCATTTCGATCCTGTAGCGCAATTAGATAGATAAACTTCTCCAAGTCTGAAGTCCTAGCATGATAGTTTTCAAGCACGCGCACAGCTTGTTCCTTCGCTGAGGAAATTCTCGGCGGCAACAGCCCGCGCAAGCCGAGCTCCTCACGCTCGAGCTCAGTAAATGCGGTGCCCTTGTTCGTAATAGGATCATGTAACAGATTGACACCTGTCAATCCAGACTTTGATTGCTTGCCAGACATGGTATACTCCTCCTTACAAGCTTAAGGTTGGGCGAAACTTAGAATAGTAAACATGGATTAAACTCCACTACATACAGCCGCTAATAGACTTCTTGCTCTATCTAAATTTACACAACATCTTTGCTCTTTTGAAATGGGATTGGTGTCTGGCGGCTCAAAATCGTTGTGAAAGACTTTTGCGAAAAAATAGATAGTATCTAAATTAGCGCCCGCTGGGATCGGCGTAACGCCGCACTGACATCGATTCGATGAGCGAAAAAGAAGAAAATAAAATGCACCGCTATCTGGTAACTCTCAGATGGTTCATCGAAACTGATGAGGAGTTGATAGCAGGATCACCAGAAGCAGATGAAAAAATACTCGAAATTCTGCGGCATCGTAACAATGGCAGTTCCTCATGTAGCACATGCCCCACACGAAATCAGCAGGGGCATGCGATTCTGCCACATCACGACTTTATGGGTAGTAAGTCTGTCTATATGAGCACGGAAAAGATTGAGGAATAATTCATTGGCTGATATATCTCACGCAAAAGATGGCTCCGGCAACATTGTTGTTGCCTCGTTGAACAAGCTTATCAATTGGGCTCGTTCTACCTCACCGTGGTATTTTCAGTTTGGGCTCGCCTGCTGTGCCATTGAGATGATGGCCACTGCCGCCTCACGCCACGATCTCGAACGGATCGGCATGATGCCCCGTTCCTCGCCACGACAGGCCGACGTGATGATTGTAGCCGGTACCGTCACTATGAAAATGGCCTTAAGGGTGAAGCGCCTCTACGAACAGATGGCCAATCCCAAATACGTCATCTCCATGGGGAGCTGCGCCACCAGCGGCGGTCCCTACTGCCAATACGGCTATCATGTTCTAAAAGGTGTCGATCTGGTAGTCCCGGTGGACGTCTACATCCCCGGCTGTCCCCCAAGGCCGGAAGCGTTAATCGAAGGTCTGCTTAAACTTCAGGAAAAGATCCTCGATGAACGCCCCATTCAAGACACCGTCTCCAAGAACCTTAAAACGCTCTTTTCAAAAGAAAATAAACAGTCCTCAGCAACTCCTTCTGCCGTTCCCGCTGAATAACTCTACCCCTACCTCGCTTGGCTTCAAGATCCATATTTCAACATTCAGAGAAGTCTTGACTTCTGTGCTGTGAAGAGACAAGAGCATAAGACGATCACAGATTTCGGCTGGTGGAAACGTCTGGCCGAAAGAACTGACAAAGAGCTGGAATGGTGGCACCGTTTCGAGAAGGACGTGAGGGGACAGGGCTCTGACCTGAAAGAAATCCGTCAACGGCAGCAGCCGCGACGGCCAGACTAACCGTTTCTCCTTTGTCCTCGCCAACAAGCAATTCCCCCTTCATTGCTACACCATGATTGAATTAACCGCGAGTTTTTACGCTATGCCGATATCTCATTAAAATGCCATCTTCAGATATCATTCATAAGATTGTCGATGTTGTCGGCTCCAAACTGCGTACTCCTGAAACGGTTACCACAGGCGTTGAGATCGAAAATATCCTCTATGACAACAATCTACAGAGAGTCCCGGTTAACATCGGGGAAACCTTCTCCATTATGGATATAAAGGAACGTCTTGAGAGTACCGATGCTCAGCCTGCGCATGTCATAACTGTTGAACCTGGCGGGCAGCTGGAATACGCTTCGCCCCCCCGCTCCACTCTCGACGATTTGAAGAACGCGTGGAACAGTTACCTTGCATCTCTGCTGGAGATATGTGAAGAGGAGAATCTGATGCTTCTCGATTTTGCGCTTGATCCTCTTTATTCTCCTGATGACATAGCAATTATTGACCACAAAAAATACCACCTTATGTGGCAGTGCTTTGCCACTACAGGCAAACTAGGACACTGGATGATGCTAAACACCACCAGCGTCCAGATCAACTACGACTATACCTCGTTGGAAGAAGCAGAACGGCTCGCTTTCCTCGCCGATGCTTTACACCCTTTCGTATCAGTCATCTTTGCTAACGCTCCGTTCAGAAGCGGCTCAGTCACTGGCAACCAGAACATAAGAGAAATCATCTGGAATGACACAGATCCTGCCCGTTGCGGCACACTTCTCGATCACAATATCAGCGCATCACAAGGTCTTGTGAGATCCTTTATAGACTACCTTCTTGCCACACCAACCATCTTTACCCTCACACGTGCAGATGATATCGGAATCTTTGACGGATCTCTTATGGAGTGGCTCTCTTCATTGGATGACGAAGGGGGTCTCGGTGCCAGCGATGCCCTTGCGGCATTACATCATATTTTTACCCAAGTACGATTCAAAGAGATCCTTGAAATCCGCGGACCTGACAGACCGCCCTTCGGTTTCGAGCTAGCCCCGGTAGCATTCCTGACCGGGCTTCTCAGGACTTCTGCCGTGTCAGATAAACTTTATGATATCATTCTGTCGTGGAGTCCAGAAGAGCGGCGACAGGTTCAGTCCAAGGCTCAAACGCTTGATCTTTCACAAAAGGCTTTCGGCAGAAGAACATTTCACGCCTGGATTGAACAGCTGTTCAGCATGGCGCTTGATGGTCTCACGGCAGGGAATGCCCAATCTGAAGCTGGCCATGAAAGAATCTTCCTGGAGTCTTTCGCGGAGAACTTTCTGCGTAATGGACCTGTTTCTCTTCAGATTCAAAAGGATTTTGAAAACTCCAGCAAATCGATAAATATTTACATAAGAGATCGATGGCTTAAACAGAAAGAAGCGCTGGGGGCGGCTCTCAAGGCACCCTGACTCGCGGAAACCCAATACAAGGACCAAGATCTATGAAAAGAGATGCGGGCTCAAATAGTAAACCACTTATAGGGATTGCGCCGGGATATTTTCCCAAAGAAAACGTCTGGTGGCTCATGGGGAAGGAGACATATACTCACAGTATCTGGGACACAGGCGGAATTCCAGTTTTGCTGACACACTCCAACTCTACGGGCAAGGTAGAAGAATTCACCAGCAAAATTGATGCCCTTGTTCTCACCGGCGGACCTGATCTTCCCATCGAATATTACGGCGGTTCTCCTTACGACTTAAATGGCGAGGAGCCGATGCATTCTAACCGCGTTGCCTTCGACCGGCAAGTGTTTAAAGCCTTCAGAGACCGGGAGAGGCCTACCCTGGCTATCTGTGCTGGACATCAACATATTAATGTTATCTACGGTGGAGATCTATGGGAAGACGTTCCTTCCCAAATGCCCGGCGCTCTCGACCACGGGGACTACAAGGGACCCGTCGTGAATCACACTGTTGATGTTGATAGAGATAGTTTAATCTACGACATCTTGAAGGACGCGGCCCCAACAGTCAACAGTACTCACCACCAGGGGGTCAAAGAGGTCGGGGCGGGGCTTAAAGCAACTGCCTGGTCCGCTGATGGTCTGATCGAAGCGATAGAGCCTGAAAACGGCACAGCTAACTTTGTCGCTGTCCAGTGGCATCCCGAGCAGATGCAGAATGATGAGAAGCAGATGTCACTGTTTAGATGGCTGGTAGAAGAAGCCAAAAACTGATTGTTGATGATTTACTGTGGAAGATGGATTGTCTCTTAGTCAACCGCGGCTACGCTGAGTAAACTCGCTGGTCCGTTATCCATTCCTCGATCAAGGCGTCCACAACAGGCTCAAATTTTCCTGTCTGCTCATAGATGTTTCGCTGACGCAGATAGCTGGGACCGAGATTCATGATATCCCGGACACCCTCTAACTCCTTACGGCAATTGAGTTTTTCACTTACTGGAGCAACTATCTCCAGCAGGTCTTCCATATTGTCCGCAATGGTTTGTTTTTCCCCCTCACTGCCTGTGATGATTTCAGCATCCAGGCTCCATCTGGATGCGCGCCACTTGTTCTCCCTGATGATCCAATGTCTCTGCGGCGGGATAAGATGCCCCTCATCATACATATCACTTAGCCAGACAGTGGTAGAATGAATCAGAGCCACGAGAGATATTAGTTCAGACATTGTCGGCATGCCATCACACATTCTCAGTTCAACTGTACCGAAGCCTGGATGGGGTCTTATGTCCCACCACACCTCTCGAACACTCGAAATCGCATCCGCCGATACCAAGGTGTTCATGAAGTTCTGGAATTCACCCCAGTTTGTCATTCGGTAGGGGAGCCCTGCAGTGGGGAGCGTCTCAAAAACCTTCACTCTCACAGAAGCCAGACCCGTGTCATTTCCCTGCCAGAAAGGTGAACTTGCCGACAGGGCAAGAAACTGGGGAATGTAGCTGCAGAGGGCATTAAAAATAGCGATGGCTTTTTCGCCGCTGTCTATACCCACATGGACGTGAAGACCAAAAATCATGAGGCGCTGGGCCGGCCACTGAACTTTCTCCACAAGTTCCCGGTATCTCTTTTTGTTAGAGATGGCCTGACCAGGCCAAGTGGCTGTCGGATGAGTACCGGCTGAGATTAAGGCGCACCCCAGGTCATCAAGAGTGGGCTGAAGCTGTACCGCAAGATCCGTCAGATCACGCCGCACCTCCTGTACATCTTTACATATCCCTGTGTTGAGTTCAATGGTAGACTGCAACAGTTCCGGCTTGATATGAAGATTTTCTTTAAACTTTTTCAAAATATAAGGAGCTTTAGAAACCAGACATCGCGTCTCACGGTCAACAATCTGGAGTTCGACTTCAACCCCTACGGTCGGCTCGGGTGAACTATTGAAAACAATCGCCATAATAAGTTTCTCCTTTAGACTATGATAGCTGCTCCTGATCTTCGAGGGTCGCCTGCGCCCTTTTCAGGCGTTACGGAGTTGGCTCCGCCGAAGAAAAGATTTTGTTCCTGCCAGCGATCTACATCGTAACGCCCCTCTAGTTTCTTAAGTTCGCCCTCATCAACCCCCGGCTCCGCATGAAGTACATTTCCATCAAGATGAATTCTGGGCGCCACCGTTGCCGCTTCAATATCAAGTCCATGGCAGAGGTGATTGATAACGATCTGAATTATGGCAGAGCGAATACGGTTACTTCCGGCGCTGCCCGTCAGAAGAACGGGCCCGCTTTCATCCACAACGATAGTTGGTGCTATCATCGACGAGAGGCGCGTGCGCGGAAGAAACCTGTGGAAACCTCCCGGATTAAGATCCTCCTCCCCCAGCATATTGTTGAGCATGAACCCCGCCTGAGGCAACATATATCCGCACCCTTCACCGTTCGTGGTAGTAACACTGGCCGCATTGCCGCTTTTATCCAAAACACTAATTTGTGTTGTAGCACCCATAACTGTTGCATCAGATGGAGCTGGCGAACTTCCCAGTTCACTGTTTATTCTATCCACGGACGCCCCGAAAAATGGTTGTTTTGAGAGGGCTGAAAACCCTTCGTCCAGAGTTCCTACCGGCAACCTTTCTTGTCTGATTCGGTTAGTCTCTTCAAACGCGGCGACAAGATTCTTGAGTGAAACGCGATGCGTCTTTACACATTGCATAGCTGACAGAAGGGCGAAAGTACAGTCAATAAGTATGCCGCTGAGAGCGGGAGGCGGGTTCAGCAAGACGGTAAAATCATGGAACGGCGTTATCAGAGGATCCCTTTCCTTTACTTGATACTCTTCCAGATCTTCCCGCCGGATAAGTCCACCATCCTGTGCCCAATCAGCAATGATTCTTGAGATTTCACCCCTGTAGATCAAATCCACCCCCTCATGTGTCAGAACATCAAGAAAGTCGGCAAATTGTGGCATAACAATTGTGTCACCCGCTTTTAACAACTTTCCCCCGGGAGCGAAGAGGTGTCGACTTTCTTCTTCATGAGTAATGATGGGCGTAAGAATCTTGATCAGATATGCCTGAGTTTTTGATAAAGGAACACCTGTTTTGGCGGCTTCAATAGCAGGCTCCATAACTGTTTTGAGGGGCATCGTCCCGAGACGCTCATGGACATGAAGCAGTCCCGCAGTATTGCCTGGCACCGCTGCGGCCCCTCTACCAATGTGAAATTCCTGCACTGTTTCGCCGAAATCGACAAAGACGCTGAAAAAATCAAGGTCGAGCTTCTGCACGTCTCCAGAGGGGGTATCTACGAAAAAATCGAACAAAATCGGTTTTGAATCGGTGGGCTGGGCCATAAAGTGGCCGCCGCCACCGGGACCGGTAAGCGTCGGCTCGGCTATCATGGCGGTAAAACAGGCGCCGACGGCTGCATCAAATGCGTTGCCTCCGCTCTCCAGAATTACCTGTGCGGCTGCGACTGTCGACTTATCTCCTGCTGCAATTACATTTTTCACGATAAATACGGAACGATGCGAAACGTACCGGGTAATCAGTAAAGCTAACGGGAGAGAAACGGAAAATCAAGATAATTGACGAACTGATTCTCAATCACTCCCCGGATAGTTTTACTGACTATTCTTGATTTTCGCCGACACCAGCTCTCAAACTTCTTTACAACCTCCCCTGAACTGATGCATTGGCTGGAGGACAGATAAGTTAGAGTATTTCAGTACCCGGGTGCCGGCGTGCTATTAATGGGAGATTATAGAATAGAATAAACCGTTTTCACGCGGGGCGCGAGCACTTACACCAGTGAATTGATAAATGCTAGCGGAATGACTTAGGTTGCGGCTGTCTCTTTTCTTCTCCTGCTAAATCCTGTGGTAGCCATCTTACGACGTATATAGGCAAAAACTTCCAAGAGCGGAAGGTCCTTTGGGCAGACATCATCACATGCCATCATGCCAATACATCCAAATATACCGCTATCCGTTGATACCAATTTAAACCAATCCTCTTCATCACGTTGGTCTCTAGGATCTATCATGAACCGGCCGATCCTGTTCAGTCCAGCAGCTCCCAGAAAATCAGGGGCTACTTGCGCAGTGGCACAGCCAGCGAGACAGCAGCCGCACTCAATGCACCGCTCGGCCTCATAGATTTTGTTGGCGGTGGCATTGTCCATCCGCTCTTCTTCAGTCTGCGGATCAAACTCTGTCTGGGTGTGTATCCACGATTCTATCTGTTCAGCTACTTCTCGAAACCACACTCCTGTATCCACAGAGAGGTCACCCAGTAATTTGAAAAACGGAAGTGGGTAAAGAGTGATTGTGTTAGGGAGATCAGAAGTCAATGTTCGGCACGCCAGCGTTGGGCGTCCG
>JASLRT010000083.1 GCA_030743815.1 Candidatus Neomarinimicrobiota bacterium
TGAAGTGAATTCTTGTGGTGATAATCCAATCTTAGAACGGGTGAAGCGGTAATCCCGGATGATATCTTTTCCAAATACAGAAATGGATCCTTTTTCCATCCGCACGAGTCCTGTAATGAGGCCGATTGTAGTTGTTTTTCCGGCACCGTTGGGACCGAGCAGACCGTAGAACTCGCCTGGGCGGATGGTGAGATTTATGCCCCGCAGGGCGATGGTATCTTCGTATGACTTATGGAGGTTCTTAATTTGGATAGCCGGAATCATGTTAGAGCAATTTAAGTCGAATTGTTGGCATAAATAAGGATGACTGCCTGCTGAATCAGTGAAGATATGCTGCCCCGAAGACGCCAGCTGAGTCGCCGAGCTCATTCCTGACAATGGGTGTATCAAGTCGGTCATTGAAGCAGTACTTTGCTACATAAGCGGGGCCTTGTGTGTAGAGAAAATCTATATTGGATACGCCACCTCCCAACACAATAATGTCAGGGTCGAGGATGTTGATGACGTTGGAAAGTGCCATCCCGAAGTTATTCAGGAATTCTTCTTTCCACTCCCGGGGTGGATCTTGTACAATCTCGCTGAGGGGCACTGTCTTGCCGTGCAAACGCTTGTAGTGCTTTTCAAGTGCAGGGCCGGAAATAAAAGTTTCTACGCACCCACTTTTGCCACAATAGCACTTGTTTACGCCAGGATGGAGCAGAGAGTGTCCCCATTCGCCGGCGATGTATTGATGCCCTCGATGGACGTGGCCGTTGATGCAGATTCCTCCCCCGACGCCGGTTCCCATAATGACGCCGAACACTACATCATACCCTTTTGCCGCCCCCAGTACTGCTTCCGCCTGCGCGAAACAGTTGGCGTCGTTATCCATGGTAACTGGCATCCCCAGCATAGCTTCCACATCTTTTTTGATCGGCTTCCCGATGAGACACTGAGTATTACTGTTCTTTAATTCTTCGGTATCGCTTGACAGGGCGCCTGGGGTGCAGACGCCAACGGCCTCAATCACCACAGATCCGTCCGTCAGATCGCTATAGAGGGATCCGATTTTCGAAATGATCTGCTCATATCCATGCTGAGCTTCGGTGAACACCCGCTTTCGATTCACGACGGCGCCGGAATCGTCAAGCACGATCCCCTCAATTTTTGTCCCCCCAAGGTCTATGCCGGCGCGTAACATATTAAACCGTTAGTTGAGCGATGGAGGAATGGAGAATTGGAAGAGAGAAGTTTTAGCGTTTTTCCTCTGTTCATGTCCCTAATCGTCATCGATGAGTCCGCTGGCCTATTATCCACTGATCCATTAATCTATTTCTCCGTTCTTTTACCATTTAAAATCAGTTTTCACGGGAGCGAAGGTAAAACAGTGGCGTGCCTTTTTCAACGATTCTGCGGGGATTGAAAAAAGTCATCTATAGTCCTCTCGTGGGTTAAATTCGAATCAGGCGGAAGTATTCTATGTCGGTTATTCTCATCACAGGCTGTTCCAGTGGGTTTGGTATGCTGTCATCAGTCAGACTGGCGACGTCCGGCCATACTGTCTACGCCACCATGAGGAACTTGGACAAACAGGATGATCTCCTTGAAGAGGCGAAGAGGCGGGATACTCAAGTTAAGTTAATGCAGTTAGATGTAACAGATGATGAGAGTATCCAAGCCGTCGTGGGACAGATCGAATCAGAAGAGGGGCGGCTGGACGTACTCATCAATAATGCGGGCTACGGCATCGCGGGCTTCTTTGAAGATCTGTCTGAAAAGGAAATCAGAGATCAGATGGAGACTAACTTCTTTGGTGTCCAAAAGGTAACAAGGCACGCCCTGCCGCTTATGCGGAAGACGGCGGCGAACCGCGGGGGCGTCAAGATTATCAATATCTCCAGTGTTCAGGGGAGATCGCCCATCCCGGCACTAGGTGCCTACGCCACATCAAAGTGGGCTCTGGAAGGATTTAGTGAAGGGCTCTACCATGAGTTGCGTCCATTCGATATTCATGTAGTATCTGTAGAGCCCGGCGCATACAGAACGAAGATTCTGGCGGAGAATGGCAGAATGGCGGAGGCGGCCAGGGATGAAGACAGCCCGTATGCACCATTCACTTCTGTCTTTCAGAAGAGAATCAGGAGACAGTTAGAGAAAGAGACTCCGGGTCTGGGCGGTGACGCCGAAGTGGTGGCTCGGCTCATTGAAAAGATTGTCGATACTTCGCACCCGCGCTTCCGCTATCTCATTGGAGGTCAAGCGCGCCTCAGTGTGCTGCTTCGGAGTTTACTGCCCTTCTCATTGTTCTCACGATTGATAAGTAGGGTCATGTTCGGCAAGGTTGAAGTGCGCTAGTTTCCTGCGATTCTCTTGGCAGAAGTTGAGCCGTCGTAGAATTTAAGTTTTGAGGCTGTATCAGCCGGAGAGTCTATTCTTCCTTGGCGTCAGTATGTTCTCTGGCGGCTTCAAATCCTATCGGTTTTCTGAAAGGAGAGGGGAAATCAAATCCTTCTCTATGTGGGAAGTGGACAAGGGTGGCGATATTACCCCACGGAACATAGACCGAGGCGTCTATATGTTCCCGCTGGACCTTGTCTGGCGGAAGTGGTTTGCCGCGTTCATCTTCGGAGAATATTACCTCGAAGTTTGGATGTTCCAGCCAGATACCGTATTCATCGTATCCGACGACGCGGGCGTAAAAATCTTGCGAAGCGATGCCGACTCTTTCCATCATTTCCGGCTCGCGGAGTACTGCCAGCACAATATCATTGACCGTATCTTCTATTTTCATCATAACCATGGGTCTCACCTTATCTGATTAATTTGTGTTGTGAGAAAATAACCACGATAATGATAGCATCAAATCTGGATGTGGATCATCCAATGAAAATATAATTACCGCTGGCGAGAGCGACGTTTGTTGTGATTATGTACCCGGTGTTCGAAAGTGACACCGACGCCAATCCCCATTTGCTGTGATAGTCTTCTCGCGGCATTAGCAGGGTAGCGCCACCCGTTATTACCTCAAACTGACTGAATGGCCGCAGAGACTGAGCTTCGAGAGAAGAGAGAATCAGGCTTGCTACAAGCAGGCATCGAATGAATCCGGTCATTTCGCTTTGTTGGGCGGCAGGGAGAAAGCAAAGGTTAAAGCGAACGGGGGCGCCCGGCTGGCGAGCTTGACGCTGTTTTCGTCCGTGGTATCGTCTCTTGTCATGATTATGCCCAGTGTCGCTCCCAGTAGTGCCCCTGCCATGACGTCGCCGAGAAAGTGGTTGCCCACATAGACTTGACTGTAAGCGGATGCAATGACATAGGCGACGGCAGGAAGTTTCGCCTCTGGATGGTAGTGTGAATAGATGGCGGCAAAGAGTGCTGAGGACGCCGCATGTCCTGAAGGGAATGAAGGTGTAATCCTTGTGTTCCAGAGTCGGGGCCTGTAGCGCCGCAGCGGCCGCTTTCGTCTGATGCTGTACTTGGCAACACCTGTGAGCGTGTAGGTGGCGAGAATCGCAGAAGTGGAGAGCCGCGAGCTGTTGGGATAGAGGGAGTTTTGTGCTGGATACCAAAGATCAAACGTGGCGCCGTAGTCGATAATGGGGGACCCAAGAGCCAGCGCTTCCATGAAGTAGTCGAGAGCCACCAGTGAATTATCGCCCTCGAGCATTCGTGTTACTTTCCGGTCGAACTCGGCTAGGGACCCGCCTTCAGCATATCCACAAAGTAAAGTGGTGATAAGCAGAGCGGCAGACGTGCTGCGGTGCATCACTCAATCAGTTCCAGGAATTCCTCTTCCGTCAGAACGGCAACGCCGAGTTCGCGGGCCTTTTTCAGTTTGTTTCCAGTACCGGTACCGGAAACAACAAAACTGGTCTTTTTACTGACGGATCCCGCAGACTTACCGCCAAGTTTCGATACCGTCTCTTGCGCCTCCTGCCGGGATAATCTCTCCATGGACCCGGTGAAGACAAAAGTCTGGCCGGCGAGGCGGTCTTCAGTTGCCTCAGGTTCCTGCAGTACAATGCCGCCGGCTCTGCACCGGTCGATGACACGGCAATTGTCTTCACTTGCGAAAAATGTTACGATGGAATCGGCTACGATCGGTCCCACTTCTTCCACGGTTTCCAGCTCTTCTGCTGTGGCGGCCGTGAGGGTATCTACCGTTCTGAACTGGCGTGCCAAAACGTTCGCTAGGTGCTCACCAACATTGCGGATACCAAGTCCGTAGAGGAAGCGGGCTGAGGTTGTTTCCCTGCTGGCATCGATGGCATACATAATGTTTTCAGCTGACTTTTGCGCCATCCGCTCAAGATTGGCCAGTTCTTCCTGTTGCAGGTAGTAGAGGTCGGCAAAGCTGGCTATGAGACCTGCATCTACCATCTGGTCGATGAGCTTTGCCCCGAGGCCGTCGATGTCCATTGCCCGTTTGGAGACGAAGTGCTTGATGCGTCCCTTTACCTGTGCCGGACAGGTGACATTCTGACACCGGGCCACCGCCTCACCTTGGGGTCTATGTACTGTGCCGTCACAGACGGGACATTTGCCGGGGAGGGTATATTTGCGGGCATCAGCGGACCTCTTTTCCGGGATGATCTTGACTACCTCAGGGATGACATCACCAGCCCGCTGGATTAGTACTGTATCACCGATCCTGACGTCCTTGCGGTCGATCTCATCCTGATTGTGAAGAGTAGCACGGCTGACAGTGACGCCGCCGACATTTACGGGGGCAAGAATTGCCACCGGTGTCACAGCGCCCGTTCGTCCCACGGAAGCTTCGATATTCTCAACAACGGTTGTAGCCTGCTGTGCCTTGAACTTTCCGGCCACTGCCCAACGGGGTGAGCGACTGCGTACGCCCAGATTGGTCCGCTGGGTGAAATCGTTTACCTTAATAACTATACCGTCAATCTCATACGGGAGTGTGTCGCGTTTTTCTTCCCATCGGCGGTAGTAACTTACAGATTCCTCACTGCCGCTACAGAGGGCGATATTTGGATTAACAGGAAGTCCCCACGAGCGTAGTACCTTGAGGGTATCCCAGTGTGAAGAGAGGTCAGGTCCTTCCAGATGACCGACTTCATAACAGAAAAATTTCAACGGCCGTTTTGCCGTAATGGATGAATCGAGCTGGCGCAGGCTGCCAGCAGCGGCGTTACGTGGATTGGCAAACGGTGCTTGATCCTCCTTCAGCCGTGCGGCATTCAGGTGCCTGAACCCTTTTTTCTCCATGAACACTTCGCCGCGTACTTCAAGGATTGAAGGGACTGGAACAGATTGTCCGGTATCTGTCTGATGCTGTCCTAAACGCAGTGGGATCGACCTGACTGTTCTGAGATTCTGAGTAATATCTTCCCCGGTGAATCCGTCGCCGCGGGTTGACCCTTTGCTGAAAAGACCGTCTTCATAGACAAGCTCCACGGCCAGCCCGTCCAGCTTTGGTTCGGCCACGTAGATGATCTCATCAGCGGCTTCAAGAGTTTTTTTCGTCCTTTCGTGGAAGGCGAGGAATTCTTCTTCGTTCATGGCGTTCTCAAGGCTGAGCATGGGGACGCGGTGGCTTACGGTACCAAATTTTTCGAGGGGCGGCGCCCCCACCCGCTGAGTAGGTGAATCCGCCGTTACAAGCTGGGGATTTGCCTTCTCCAGCTGCTGCAGTTGACGCATGAGTACATCGTATTCCGTATCAGAGATCTGCGGATCGTCCAGCACGTAATAGCAGTAGTTGTGCCTGTCAATCTCGTCCCTGAGTGTAGCAATCTGTTTCTGAATGGTACTCAAAGGTCAGCGTATCAGATTTTCATAGTACTTCATGGGATCCACCGGCCTGATCTTGACCGGTGTGAGCCGCCCGTCGCGATTGACAGGCGCGGCATAGATGCCCCCGTTTTTCACTACCGCAATAAAGAAGTATTGCAATTCATCCCCGGGATAAACCTGCGGGTCGTACTTGAATCGCAATCTCCCCCTGTACTGCTCCAGCGGCATCTCACGGTATTTGATGAAGGTGTCAGTTTTGAAGAAGAGGGAGACGTACTCCACGGAGTCTTGTGCCAGACCCACAAACACCTCCAGAGTGTATGGACGTCCCTTGAAAAAGGGTGACGGTGCTTTGTGAAGAATCTTCTGCGAAAAAGGGAAAGTTTTTTTCAGTAGCGAATCAGCAAGCCGACTGTGATCCTCCCTGGAAGACACCTGGCCATGAACAAGTGAAAGCGACACCGTAAACAGGATGATTGATCTGACCATGGTAAGTCCGGCAGAAGGCTAAGAGATAAATTGATCGATACAGTTCTCGATGGAAAATTGTGAAGTGTGGTCAATCTGAAATGAGTTATGGATATATTCATCGCGTTTATCAACGTGGTAGAAAGATTTATAGTGATCTTTGCGGGAGGTGATATCTTTCAGTGCCTCCACCAGTGCGTCCACATCTTCCTCTGTGGTGTATATGGCGATGCTTGCCCGCACCATGCCGCGCTTGAGGTGGTAGACTGATTCGATATCTTCCATCTCAATATCTTCAACCATTTCAAGAAGGTCGTCCATGATCATCTCCTTCACGTATGGGTGAGCGCAGAAGCATTCATTCCTGACTGATATGTTGAAATAGTCGTTCAGGATTGCTGCCACCAGTCCGTGATCCATCTCCTTGATATTGAACGAAATTGATGCCGTCCGCTGGCATACGTCAGGGTCCAGTTCACCGTAGATTGTCAGGTCTGGAATCGTCTTCATCTTTGCCAGTGCCGTAGCGATAAGTGCTTCTTCTTCTTGCATGAGGAACGTCATACCGATACGGTCCAGAATATCGATAGCCGCCGCCAGACCGATGGCGCCGGGGATGTTTGGTGTGCCGGCTTCTTCCCGGTCGGGGAAGTAGTCTTTGATCCGGTAGCTGTCCACGAAGACGTCGTCCACCATACCGCCGCCCACCTCCTCAGGCTCAATCTGACTGAGAAGATCTTTACGTGCTACTATTACGCCCGGAGAGCCGGGAACATAAGTCTTATGACCGGAGAAAACGAGAGCGTCGATATTCTGGAGCGGATTCTCAGGGATCGTCATTTTCAGGGGAATATGGGCCGCAAGCTGAGCGCCATCCACCAGGAAGAGGGCGTCATATTTATGACTTATCTCGGCAGCTTCATTGATAGGGTTGATGATACCAGTCACATTACTGACGCCTGTCATGGCCACATAGTTGATCTGCCCTTTACGCTCCTTGAGGACGGCTTCGAGACTGTCCAGGCAGACGCATCCAGGACTGCCGTTACTCATCTTCAATGGAATGTGCACTACTTCTTTCATATGCTTGCGATGGGGGAGATCGTTGGAGTGATGTTCCATGATTGAGACGGCGGCGACTTGTTTGTCCGGCCTGATATCGCGGAAGATACGGGCCAGACGGTTAATACCAGCGGTAGTTCCGCTCCCGGTGAAAAAGCATGTATAGTTTTCCGGATCGGCACCCAGAAAAGAGACAATCCTATCGTGCGCCCAGGCGTATTCATTTGTGGAAATCTTTGCCCCGAAGTGCAGAATACTGTGGGTGTTGGCGTAGTGACCATAGAATTGTTCAACGACGTCATGAGCTGCTTTCATCATGAGAGTAGTAGCCGTTGAATCGAGATAGATTCGCCGTGTTGTTGCACCCGTGGCGAGAGTATATTCAGTATCGAGACCGATGAATTCGCGCCTGATCTTCCGGTAAAGGGGCTCTCCTGTGAGAATGGTTGAGTTCACGATTTTATAATTTACTTGAAGTGAGTTTCAGGGACAAACTGAAAGGATCAATGCTCCTGAAATGTGATGCACTTGTTATACCACTCCTTATAGGTAATCCGCTGATGGATGAAATGGTTGATTGTGCATTTGGCGTCGCCGGTGCAGACCACGGGTGCTATCCCTTTGCTGTCGGTGTGAAGGACGGCTACGAACAGCTTGGGCGGCCGTTTGAAGTATTGGCTCAGTGCCAGCATGGCGTCAAATGCATAGCCGAGGTTTTCCGTCTGGTTATTTCGATTGACCCGCACGTTGACCTGGAAAACCTTGCCGCGCTGTGGATGACGATAGATCTCTGCGCCGAGGAAATCGGGTGACTGTCTCATTTTCTTGAAGTAGCTTGGTGTCATGGCGATGATCTGGTTATCGGAAAATTTCGGCCGGTCAGCCCTTGCCGGCTGGATCAGGCATAGAGTGGCTATGAGCACAATCAAAAAACCGTTAACTGTTGATCTTGGCATAGAGTTTTCCCCTATTAGAGAGATGAGAAACCTGTAACGACAGCGTTAATGGTATCAATAGTAATCTGAAAGGTACGAACAACTGTGGATATAAGAATGGGCAAAAGCGATGTGAGGAAGAACCGTTTTCAGTTTTTCACGCCTAAAGGATCGAATTTCGCAGCAAGAAATATTGGTTCTTGGTCTTCAGGTCGCACTGACAGAAATGATACAACTGAGGAGAGTGAAAAGAGCAAAGACCACTTCTCTTTCTTCTCCCTGGCAAGGAGGAGATGGGCCAGAAAACAAAAAGGCCCGCAGATGAGACTCCGGACCTTTTGTGCAAAAAGTCAGTATGCCGATTAGAAGGTTACTCGCAGCGACGTTTGTATGGCACGGACGACCAGCAGTGCGTCGGCTCCTCCCACGTTGCCGTTGGGATCGAATTTTCCTGTAACCAGATCAGCTTTCATGATTCCCCGTTCGGCGCAGAGTGCCATGGCCGGGTATGCCCAGTGACTGCTGGAGACATCCGAGAAGCGTGATGGACTTTCGCCAAAGTAGCCCGTTTCGAGGTTAGGGTCGCGCGTGGCGGCTACCAGAATTCTGGTCACAGCTTTTGCGTATCCGGCCCTGGTGACGGTCTCAGACGGATAGAAGTTGCCGTCAGGATCCGGCTCAACCACGCCGAGTTTCATGGCGTCCCTGATCCACCCTTCGGCCCAGCTCCCAGCCACGTCAGGCGGAAGCGGCGCATTCGTCTGGGCGGTCATCTGTCCCGGCGTCTGGAAGGCGGGAGTGTCCTGAGGCAGGAAGCGCTCGAAGATTTCGGGGAGTTTCAACTCCTCAATGAAGATGACAGTCATATCCGCCCGGCTGATCTTCGGTTGCAGGGCAATCTTCTTACCGGCGGTAGTCCCCGGTTGTGCGCGGACAATTTTCTGGGAAAGGGCCCACATTTCATCAGCCCTGCCGGCATATTCGCCTTTGCGTTCCACCAGTTTGCGGAACTCATTTTCCGCCAGGGAGAAATCGTAGTTCTGCAGATAGGCGACCCCGAGCCAGTAGATGGCCGCTTCGTGACCTTTCTTGCGCTTCAGCGCTTTCTCAAATTCCTTTTTAGCGGCCTTGAGCCATTTCTTTTCCGCCCCCTTGTGAGCGATCCACAGGCGACCGGCCAGAACGTGGACGTCAGGATTTTTCTTTCCCTGATCGAGTCCTTTGTCCATGAATTTGCGTCCCTGTTTCAGATCGCCGTTGAGACCGGTGGCGAGACCGAGTCCGGCCCACCCAAGAGCAAATTTCTTATCCAGGTCGACGGAGCGCTGGAAAGATTTGATGGCTGAGGAATATTCTTCAGTTTCAATGTAGCGCATGCCGGCCTTGTAGTGATACTCTGGCGTATCAACGTCAGACTGGGACCGGGCCTTCGGTCCGCAACTGTAGCTTACCAGAAGCAGCGGTAGAACAAGTGCGAGAGAAACAACCTTTTTCATGATGACTCCTTATATTCCTTACAAAGAGAATATAACGGCTTATGAGTTGAAAAAAAATACCTTTACCAGTAGATTTGATATAGATCACACAATTGCCTTTCTTATTGATATTCATGGCGAAGTTAGATATATTGAACTTGAAGAATGGTGTATTTATGAAATCAGGGGGCAAAAATGATTAAGCGTATTACAGTGCAATTTGGCGCAATTTTCCTGTTTCTCTCTTTTTTGTTTTCTCAAAGCAGCACCATCACTGCCGAAGGTTTCGGCATGACGGAAGATGCCGCCATCGAGCAGGCGAAGCGTGCTGCCGTTGAGATCGGTATCGGAACCGTTATGTCCTCCGAGACGGTGGTGAAAAACTCAGTTCTTTTTTCAGACAACATTTATGCCAAGGCAAACGGTTTTGTAAAGACATTTACTGTAACGGACAAATTCCAGGGGCCAGATGGACTGTGGACAATAACCATCGATGCGGTGGTGACGGAAATTCTTGACGAGGTACTGAAGGACGAAATGGCTGTGCAGACGCTCCTGAACGCCATGAACCGTCCGAAGCTTATTTTCATGATCAGGGAAGAAAACCTCATCGACAATGTCCCCAGCGATTTTGCAGAAACACAGCTCATCAAGATGTTCTATGACAAGGGATTTGATGTTGTAGATCGCCAACTGGTTCAGGCTATGAAAGGTGAAGCAGACTTCACACAGGCCCTTGCCGGAGACGTTACAGCAGCCGCGAAAATAGCCGGTATGCTGGGGGCAGATATTATTGTTATTGGTACTGCCAAGATTTCTTCCGGGGGAGTGATAAAGGCGGGCAGCTACTCCATGACTTCCGGACAGGCTGATGTGAATGGTAAAATTGTCCGGGCGGACACGGGTGAACTGCTGGCTATCGTCCCCCAGGCACGTGGAAAGAAGCCTCACATCTCTCCATCCACCGCCGGTATTAGCGCCGTCACCATGGCAGCGGAAAAACTGGGTGGTGACATTATTACCCAGCTTATCAGGAAATGGAGTACCCAACAGGCCAATGCTGTCAATGTTTTTCTCGTGGTTCAAAATGTCGATTTCATGACTTACATGACTCTTGGCAACCACCTGAAGTCACAATCCATCCCCGGTATTCAGAATGCTTTTGAAAAAGGGTTTAATGGTGGCGTAGCAGAATTCCAGATTCTATATGAAGGAAAATCCCAGGACCTGGCCATGGCTCTTATGCAGAATCAGGCCCAGGGTGTGGCACTTCAGGTCACGGGTCTTTCCGGCAACCGGATTTCAGCACAAATCGCTCAATAACGGAGGGCATGATGAAACGCACTTTAGCACTTCTATCTTTTTCCTTTATTCTTCTCAGTTCCGTCCAAGGCCAGGGTTGGGGCTGGGGCTCCAATGATGCAGTTCAGCAAGTGGATAACGGCGCCATGAACTACTCCAACGGATTTGTTGTAGCCACGGGGATCGGTGCAATTTCGCCGCTGGCGCAGAACCCGGGGATGGCCCGCGCAACGGCTGTGAGGGCGGCCAAAGTGGACGCCATGCGAAATCTATTAGAAGCGGTTATGGCTGTTACAGTCTCTTCAGAAACGACTGTAAGAGGTGCCGCTATCGAGAATGATGTTGTAAAAACATCAGTTGAAGGGATGGTGAAGGGTGCCCGTATGCGGGATATCGATGGAGACGGGCGCGGTAGCAACAGCGATATCCGCTACCTCAGCGACACATCAATTGAGATCGAGATGGAAGTGCACATGTCCGGCATTTCTGAAGTTATTTTACCAGCGGCAGGGTTTGCCCCTGCCCCGGCGCCAACAGCAGGCGGAGCACCTGCACCCGCCGCTCCCGCCGCACCGCGGCCGGGAACGGTGACAGGCCTTATTGTGGACGCCCGCGGCTTGGGATTGCGGCCCGCCATGTCACCAAAGGTTCTCGATCAGAACGGTGGTGTTGTATACGGACCGGGCAACTTCACCCGGGAGTTCGCGGTGAAGTTCGGTGTAGCCGGTTATTCTAAGAATCTGGAACAGGCCCAGCAGGACCCCCGGGTGGTGGGGAACCCGATGGTGGTCAAGGGTGTTGGTGTACAGGGAGCCAACAAGGCGGATCTTGTTATTGCGGCTGGTGATGTATCCCGTGTGAAAGGTGCCGACAGTTCCGGTAAGTTCCTGTCCAACTGCAAAGTGATGATACTTATCGACTGATGTATTTGAAAAAAAATAGACAATTGAGGAGACTAACTATGTTGCGGAAAACAATTATCATTTTCATGATGATGACAACGCCTGTTTACATTTTTGCTCAAAATGACAAAGAAACGGCAAAGCCTGAAATCGTTCAGCTTCAGATCGGTGATGAGGCACCCAGGTTTGCACTCCGTACCCTCGACGGCAAATATGAACTGCTTACCCGGTGGACCGGTGAAAAACTTTCCCGCCCAGCGTCTCAGCCTACCCGGCACGTGGTACTGGTGAGCTTTTTCGCCACCTGGTGCCAGCCGTGTATGAAAGAGCTCCCCCATCTGGAGAACCTGTGGCAGAAGTACCAGGATCAGGAAGTCCGCATCTTTCTTGTGGACATCACGGACGCTACACGCTCCGTGCCTCAGTACGCCGACGCACCCAAGCCGGAGCCGTTCCTGAAGGAGCGAGGCCTCACCATGCCGCTATTGCTGGATACATACGGCATGGCCATGGAAAGGTACGTGCCGGACAAAATGCTCCCGCGCCTGTTCGTTTTAAATAAGTACCGTACCATAAAGCTTATTAAACGTGGTTTCCACGAGGGTGAAGATTTTGAAGGAGAACTGTCAGCTCTCATTGATGAACTGCTGGAGGAGGATGGAGCCAAGAAATCAGAGTAATTTCATTTAACTCTACGAACTGAAATTTCAGAGCACAAGCTCAGTTAAACAAACGTGGGAAAAAATGCGGAAATATGAAAAATAATAACTGTGTCCTCGCGCACATACTTTTCTAGAACAATACTTTAACATTAGGATAGAACTATGATTAGACCATGGATGAAACCCATATGTGTCGTTCTCAGTTGGACGATGCTCATTTTTTCTCTACCCGTACCGGCGGTAGCACAGCAGAATGTGCGTGAGGCTCAGGTGGACGGTCAGATGGTCCAGCAGAGCACCCAGGGTACCGGTAAACTGGTTGTGGCCATTATCGACCTGGAGGGGCGGGGCATCTCCGCTCTGGAAGCGCAGACGCTCACGGACAGGATGCGCTCGGAGCTGGTGTCGACCGGAGCAGTCACCATTGTGGAACGGGGCCAGATGGCGGAGATCCTGGATGAGCAAGGGTTCCAGCAGACAGGGTGTGTCTCTTCCGAGTGTGCCGTAGAGGTGGGAAAACTGCTGGGTGTTTCCCAGATGGCTACCGGCTCCATCGGTAAGATCGGTACCAGCTATACCATTGATGTCAGAATGTTCGCTGTTGTTGATGGCGCCATTGTCAGGTCTGTTAATAGCACCTACAGCGGTCCCATAGATGGTCTTATTACAGAGATTGAAATGATTTCCTGGAAGCTCATCGGCCTTACCCCGCCGCCGGGTCGGTTTCCCGCATTGGACCAACAGGCTGCAACCCAGCCTGTAGCCCAGGCAACTGGTGAGGCACCAAAAAAACGGAGCAAGGGACTTCTCTGGATTATCTTACTGGCGGCAGTGGGTGGAGGTGGTTTCTATGCCTATGACTCAGGAATGCTGGATGACGTTCTCGGTCTGGGGCCGGAGCCGCTACCGGAACCGCCAACCATGCCCGGTAGCAATTAGT
>JASLRT010000084.1 GCA_030743815.1 Candidatus Neomarinimicrobiota bacterium
TGCCGCCCCCATCCGTGACTTGAAAGATGGTGGATATCCCCATAAATGGAAAAAACGTGATCGTTTCTACAAATACGCCGTCTGTCGGGTCATCATCTGCCCCGGAATTGTCATAGATCCAGAAAGAGGCACCAGGGCCGCTAGGACCGCCACCTTCAGGGTCACCACCGAAAGAAAGATTAAAAAGTGAAATTTCCCCATCATCCACAGTGCCATCTCCATCGGCATCGTAAAAAAGGTCCACCAATGCTGAATCCTCTCCAGAGGTGAATGTAATAGAGAATGTAAAAGATTCTCCCGCTTCAACAGTAGCAGAACTGGCCCCATTTATCAAGACGGAAGGTGAATTACCAGCAGAGCGCCCGGTGCCGCCAATCCAGTTTTTTGACGATTTTCCCTGTTGGGCAAACCGTTGCCATTTAGAATATCGTTGAATTTGTCGACGAATCTTGAAATTTTCAGACTCAAGAGACTTGGGTCTGCTCTTTTCTTTCGATTCCTCCATCTTATCCCGCTCAAACTTCGCCTGCCCTGCCTGCTTCAGGCGTTCGGACAACGGTTCCAGTTTCTGATGCATAAGCCGCTCCTGTCGGTTTTGCTTCAATTGCTCAGCCGTGGGAAGTCTGGATAGACCTTTTGCTAACACCCCTCGCTTTTTGTTCTTATCAGCGAATACATCAGTTTTTGCAACGGATATGGAGAGTGCAACAATAAGAAAAGTAATGACTTGGAATGATTTTCTATTCATGGGATCCTCTTTGATTACTCGTTAAACATATAATGATAGATAATCTTACTCTTCAAATCAATATATATATTTGCTAATGGAGTTCGCAAGAGAATTTTTATCACTGGCGCTAGTTGTGACCAGAATCACATCTGGAATGCCTCACCGTCACCGATCCTGTATAGATTATAGACAGAAAACTTGCCACATGACGGTGCGTCCCGCGGTAAGGTTCAACTTCCGCCTAAGTGGAGGCGGCTATCGGGAGCTTCAGCAAGTGATTACTTCAAGAAAATGATGATTACCTTTGTTTATTGAAAATGGTTGTTCATCGATTTTTCCACAGGTATTAACTAGAATTGACTAAAACGTTGTGAGAGAGTCTGATTGTATTTGGCTATCCGACAAATAATGCTTTTGCATAGCGTAATTGGATAATAACGTAAGAACTATTGATTGAAAGTTGCTTGGTTTATATTTTTCGAATATAGATAAAGCGCCTTCATTATCATCAAGTGCTATACTGGCAAGCATCGCTGCTGTTAGCAAATAAAAGTGACTTGATAGTGGGACAGTAACTGAAGAATCAATCTCTTTTGATAAAAGCTCCGATGAAAACTTTAAGATATTGTTAAAGTCATTCCTGCTCACAGCCGTATATAGGTTGAACCACTGTAGGGTTTCATCGGACAATTTATCGAAACATTTCATGGATTGAATATTGTTTAAGATAATTTCCATTTCATTGGATGAGAGATAGGGCAAGGTTCTGACCGCCAGAGTCTGTAAAGCTTCAAACCAAATTGTGTTTAATGAATTCCCATCACACCGGTAGTTGGCCGAAGATACAGATTCTATCATTTTTAAATTGCTAGCATTGATTTTAGGCAGAATCGAACCATTTTTTGATGCTGCAAAATAATCATAAATTTCCTTTGCTGTAAAGGCGTTACGACGTATCGGAGATCTATCGTTCCTTACGATAGAAAGCTTATCTGTATTAGATAAATCCTCAGATGTATTGAATGCTCCTTCAAGTACTGGAATGATTGGCAGATTGATTGTGCGTAAAAACATTAATTCATTTGCGTTCTGCCGTAAATATAGAGCTTTTGAAGCATTTAAATCAAGAATTGGAAAGTAATCAGAGTTAGGAATTACATCGTAAGCATCAAGTAAGCTATCAAAGATTTCCCTTGTACCAAGTTTAGCTAATCTTAAATCTTGGATAGAATTGAAACCGCAACGAGTTAGCGTTGAGTCCAATTCAGGGATGGTGAAGATTCTTTCAGAAGGTTCTGGCAATTTCCCATTAGTATTTGCAACAATCAGAATGTCTCCCTGAACAGTATAGACGGCGTAATCATTAAAGTTCAGAGAGACCGCATCAATTACGGTTAGGAGAAGATAAATATTCATTTCATATAAATGCATCCATTGAATGAACAATCCATCTTCATTGACTGATTTTTTGATCAAGTGGTAAAATTCCTTAGTGAAAAGGTTCGAGACTCCACTAACCCATGGATTGGAAGGTTCTGAAATAATGAGGTCGTATTTATTTTTCTTGTAGGAAAAAAATGTCCTGGCATCTTCAACAACAATATTTATGCGTGAATCTTCAATTTCAGTATTGGTGAGATTGTTTAGTAGGCTAGCAGCTTCAACCATAGCTGGCTCAATTTCAATAATGTCGCAACGCTCAATCCCCGGATCCTTCAATATTACGTTAGTTGTCATTCCTGATCCCATTCCAATTACAGCCACACTTTTGGGGGCCGAATGAAGTGAGGCCGGCAATGCCGCGCTGAAGACTTGGGTGAATTCATCCATTGAAGGAACCGAAGTCGTTGATATTGATGCCTCAGGTTTCCCATTTGTGAGGATGACATATTTGTCATTTGCGAATGTTAAATCGATTGATGCTGTTTTACCATCTTTGTGGAAAACAACTTCCCTTTTACCACCAAGGTGACCCCATCTGAAAACACCAGATGTCATTTTATTGGGGTCCAATTGAATAAATAAAAAATTGAATGCAATCACTGCCATTGTTCCTGTTGCTATAAAACTCCAATATTTTCTATTTGTTATTGCCATCATTTTCCAGAGCAACGCCAGACCAACTATTATATCTATTCCGGAGCCAAATATGATCAGATTTTTCACCCCCCAAAATGATATTAATTGATAAGCGAGAAGAACCCCTCCTATAGCACCCACAGTATTTAATGCATAAACTTTTCCTATAGCACCTTCGCCGGCATTGTTTGATATTAAATAATAAGATATAATAGGCAACGTCATTCCTGCACAGATCGTCGCTGGCAACATAACTAATAAGCAAATACCATGGCTGAATAAAGTATACAGCAAATAACCCTGATTGGTCGGCCTGAGAGCATTAAACATATACTCCATTAAATAAAACGTCTGACTGTAGACCATTAGTGTTGACAAAGCTAAAAGGCCCATTAATATCTGTATAATGCCGAGCGTTATTAACGGATTTTTTAATTGACCGATTTTACTTTTGATCCAGAATGCTCCAATTGCAAGCCCCAGTATGAATGCGCTTAGCATGAGTTCAAAAGCGTGGGTTGATGACCCAAGGACAAGACTTAGCATTCTTATCCAAACAATTTCGTATATAAAAGATGCGACTCCAGTAAAAACAGCGCATGCTAATAACATTAAAACAAGTATTTGAGACGGCATTTTTTCTTTTTGATGACTCATCGATGACAAATTATTAGCTGAATAGTCTTTTTCTCGGCCAGTCAACCAGACGATTAGAGCAATGAATATGTTCAACAAACCAGCAATTTGAGTTGTGCCTTCGAAGCCTAGATAATTAATAAATACAAACCCACTCATTAACACTCCTATTGATGCACCTAAACTGTTGGAGAAATAAAGTACAGCAAGTGATCTTCCAGAGTCCTCTGGAGAATTTCGGATTAAACCTGCACTCATGAGAGGGAATGTAGAACCAAGCAAAACTGCTGAGGGGAATATAATGGATGATGCAGCCACCCATTTACAAGCGCTAACTAAATATAATGAATTAAGGCCGGGGGTTATTGAAAAATATATTAAATCTGATACTCGGGTAAATATTGCATGAAAAAAGATACCATATAAACCTATTATTCCTTCAACTATTGCATAGCCTAGAAACAAATTGACTATGTTTGTGCTATATCTTGCTGTAACCCACGCTCCCAGTGCCATGCCACCCATAAAGATTACCAAAACAAGCGCCTGCGAATAAGCTGCGTGACCTAATAATAACTTCAGGTAGTGAGTCCAGATTGATTCATAGATAAGACCTGAAAAGCCCGAAAGAAAGAAGAGTGAAATGTATATATGATAGAGCGTTGATCTACTTATTTGAAGATTTTTCATTTTGCCAAAAGGGCTTATTAGTTACCTAAGCATGGTTTTTTCATTGGAATAGTGGTACCAGATTAGTCTTGGAGATATCTTTCACACAATTTACGGTTTTTTATTAAAAATAGAATATCCTCATTCAGATCATAATAGACCCACTATTAAGTTTTCTTACCTGAAGTAATTAATTATGTGCTCTCGGTCTGCGCCCGTCGTCTGATATGAATCACTTTCTCCGAGGAATTCTCAAGCTATTAACAAGAATACTCTAACAGTACGCTAAGTCCTTTTCGAGCGTTCACTAAAGTCAATTCAGCGAAGAAGGATCAGCTTGCGGGTAGCAGTAATGTTTCCTGACGAGAGGCGGGCGATGTAGACACCGGAAGGGACCGGATTACCAGCGGAGTCGGCAGCATCCCACTTCACTTCATGGATTCCCGATCGTTGAAACCCCTGAGTGAGAGTCTGGATCTTCCGGCCCAGGAGGTCGAAGATTGCGATTTCGGCATCGGCATCCACTGGCAAAGAGAACCGGAGGGTGGTAACGGCATTGAAAGGATTCGGATAGTTCTGTTCAAGGGTGAATGCTTCTGGAACGAGGTCTTCCTCATGGTTCACTGCTATGGCTGTCAGCGTAGTGTCTACCATGAGGAGTATATCATCGATGAACCAACCTCCGTAACTGTTTTGCGCATCAGACACTAACCTGAATCTGAGCCACAACTGTCCATCATCGATGTAATCGGAAAGATCAAAGATATTGTCGTTTACAACTCCTATGCCTGTCACCGAAGTAATCTTATCCCACGTCTCACCATCGGAAGAGACCTCAAAGTAGCCGAAGTCGTGATCCTCTTCGAGAAAAGCCAAATGCCAGAATGAAACATAGACGGATGAATATAAAGCAATGTTTAAAGGGTCAAGCTTAGCCAGGATGTTGTTTGCGTTGTCCTCATATATGCCGTTGGGTGAGTCGTGGATCACTCTCCCTACTGAGCCTATGCCGGCAAATCCCCAGCCGTCGCCCGTATCCCAGCCGGAGAGATCCTCTGTCTCCCACGAGCCGGCGGCGGTCCAGTTGAGGATCTCGAAAGAGCGGTAAGAAGATGCCTCTTCGTTTTGCTGACTGGAAGCATCGATGACACGCACGCGATAGGAGACCACAGTTCGCCAGGGGACGTCTTCCCAGCTGATGTTGCCGGACCAGACGCCTTCGCTGAACGTCATACTGACACTGTGGGTGGCGCCGGACGGATCAGGTGACAGAGAGTATTCCACCACGACTTCACCCACGCCGATGTTATCGCTCACCACAGCCGTCACTTCTGATGAGCCGCTGCGTCCGAACTGATCGTCGAGTTCCGTCCATCTGTGAATCACCGGCAGGATGACATCGGATCCCGCGTTGAACGAGTAGCGCGAATCGGGAGCGCCGTAGGGCAGCGTTGACCAGCGGCCCGCCATATCCTCCACAGCAAAATAATAGGTATAGATTCCGTCGCGGCCGTACCCCGGTAAACTACCGACATATTCATCGGGGCCCTCACCTGTGGCCAGATAAGTGGTATCGGTGAATTCTTCATTCAATCCCGAAACCGCCATGACCGTCCCGGAGACCAACTGATTGTTCTCCACCGCGGCAACGGTAACAGCTACGTCGTAGGGACCGTCAATATCTTCGGTATCGGTCAGCGGTTCGTGAGCAAAATCAACATAGAGCGGATACTGCAGAATGAAGAATCCATCTCCCGACATGGAGGTGGAATAGATGAGTCCGGAATTGGCGAATGGATAGGTGCCCCAGTTGCCTGAGTAGAGCCCTTCACTCCCAGGATACAGGTCGAAATAGGCAACCTCCTCAGGATTGGAAGGATCAGAAATATCAACCACGCGCGTGCCGAAAACGTAGTATGAAATGAAAAGCTTGTCCCCCTTCACGAATACATTATGTACTGACTTTCCGCTGCCTAGTTCATATTCGCCCACCAGGTTGATGTTGTCATAATCGTGGGCATCCCAGATTTTTACGTACCCCCCGCCCTTTTCGTCCGCCGTAATGATGTACTTGGAATCTTCCGTCGTCCAGGCAGCATGACAGCCATAGTTGTCGTAGTCGAGGACTTTCAGCGTTTTGATATTACTCTTGTCGGACACATCGAGAATGTGGAGGTCGCCTTCATTAATACCGCAAGCATAGGCAGTGTCGTTCTTGACATATATATCGTGAATGTATGCCGTCTCCCAGAATCCTACTTCTACAGGTTCGATAGGATTGGCCAGATCGAGGATTCGGATCCCCCCGGCACCTCTGTCCGAACCAACAATGTAGGCATACCCATCAGCAATGTAGAGATTGTGAGCCGAATTGATCCCCGTATACTGAGCGGCAAGATAGGGGTGCCACGGGTCGGTCAGATCGATAATATCGAGGCCGCCGCCGTATTCGTTGGTGACATAAAGGTAGTCACCGTGGGTCTTCAAGTCCCGCCAGCTGGAGTTGGCGCCCTCGATGTAACCCGTCTCCACGGGATGGGATGGATTGGATGAGACGTCCAGGATAACCGTCCCATTATGGGCGCCGAAGACAGCAAATTCGTGACCGTTCTCATCGGTGTAACCCCAGACGTCGGAGCCATAATCATACTGGGGATTTGCCACCAGACCCATGCGCCACGAATCATATTCTTGCGCGAGAACTTGACCAAGAAACAGTAATCCTGTCGAAATGAAAAGGGAAGTTTTCCGCATGATACGGGACATGAAACTAATAGAAATTAACTATGTAGTATAACACTCATCAGGGTAGCAATGTGTGATCATTATCACAGTTTCTTCCCGTCCATCCTGTTAAAGCTGAGCGGCACATTAATCTCCATGGAAAACCCGGAATCCCTCTTCTACCGCAGAAGCAACAGCTTTCGCGTGGCGGAGCGATCGCCAGCGGACAGGCAAGCAAAGTAGACGCCAGAGGGGACGGATTCCAAAGCAGCGTTCGTACCGTCCCAGACCACTTCATGCCGTCCACGCATCAGCGCTTCATTCATCAGAACCTTTACCTCGCGGCCGAGGACGTCATAAACTGTCAGCCTAACGTCGCCCGTCTCGGCCAGAGAGAAGGCGATAGTAGTGGCTGGGTTGAACGGGTTGGGATAATTCTGTTCCAAGCTGAAAGACGCCGGCAACTGCTCTGCTTCAGGATCTGTTGTCATCTGCAGCGTAGTATCCACAAGCAGACTAATATTACCCAGGTACCACCCCTGATAGGCGTTTTGCTCATCCGTGATCACCTGAAAACGAACCTTAACCTGCCCCTCACTCAGATAAGGCGACAGATCAACAATCTCCTCTTCCCGAACGACGCTGAGACCAGTGATGCAGGAAACTGTAGTCCACCCGTGCCCGGCCGACAGATCGATGCAGCCCCAGTCTTTCTCTTCCTCCAACATGGAAAGTTCCCAGAAAGAGAGATAGGCAGACTCATACGACGATAGATCAATGTAGTTTAGCATGGTTAGTGAATTGACGGAATTATCCCGATAACTCTCCTGCGGAGAATCATTCATCAGCCACCCAATGGAAGGATTGAAAAAGAATGCTCCCCAGCCGTCACCGGTGTCCCACTTGGAAAGATCCAGATGTTCCCAGTCTGTCAGTTGAGCATAGTTAACGATCCTGAATGTGAAGACTTCGGACCTGTCCACATTCTCATTGGAGGAGCTGTCCGTCACTTTTATGCGGTAACTGACAGTCGTATTGCCCGGCACATCCGCCCAATCGATCTTCGCCTTCCAGATTCTACCGCGCAATTCCATCGGCACCGTGCGGACAGTCCCGGAGGGGTCGTTGGAGGTCCAAGTTTCGATAGTTACCTCCTTCACACTGATATTGTCCTGGGCGAACGCCCGGATTTCCGCACTCCCTGTGCGATCAATGCGGTCATCCAATTCTGTGATGAAAGATGACTGCGGAGGCACCGTATCGGGGCCGGCATAAAACCTGAATGCGTTCTCCGGAGCACCGCTTGGATTTGTCCAGCGATAGTACTCGTGTACCGATTCAATATAGTAACTAATTGTGGTAGCCTCTCCCGGCGCCGGAATTGTCCCCTTGAAACGACGGCCATCTCCGGATACCATCTCGGCTGCCTCGTAGTCAGTCATACTATCCGTCATGTAGTAAAGTCTCACCGCTGCCACATCGGCCGTGTCTCCCGCAACGTCAATTGAAATCTGAAAATCCTCATTGACCGTCTCGGTGTCGGTTAGCCGTTTGTGATGGACGAAATTGAGATAAGTGAGAATTCGTGTCAGAACCGTTCGCTGAATATCGTTAATATCATCCGGAGCCTTGGAGGTTATACCGCTGCCGAAAGCCTCAAGCCCCATGCCTGTATAGACGAGGCGGTAATCACCCTGATACCGCAGTCCCATCGCTTTCCCGTTATCGTAGTGGAAGATTGGTTTGGCACCCTCTTTTGGCGAAAACCAGTCGGGATATTGAAGATCTTTCTGCAGACCGGGCTGATAGAGTGTGAAGTTGAGACCGTGGCTGATGGGATCGCCGAGAACCCCCTCAACATTACGTGTACCTGCATCGTCTCCGCCCCAATCGGCACGCAGATAGTCATTAAAGAAAGTGGTCTGATCATCAGTCCCTGGATTTTCGTTCAGATCCCAGCCGAGATCCTGGCCGGAAAGGTAGAGATTCCCGCCGCTGTCCATATAGGCTCGCAGGGCGGCACGATCGAGAGAATCGAGGCTGGGAAAGTCCCACTCCGTAAACCAGATGACCACGGGAAAACTCTTCAGCGTTTCGGCCGAAGGGCTCCCCTGCCTAGAGTGATCCCACACACCGTAGCTGACGCCGTTCTCCTCCAGAATGCCTCTGTAGAAACCGTCCACGTTGACGTCGCCGCAACAGTCTTCCCAATCGTCATCCACAAGCAGGATGGGCGTCTTGCCTATCAGAATGCTGAGCGTATCACTCGTAACGATCGACCCATCCACGGCCCCCTCCAATACCAGTTCCGCCATATGGCCTTCGGCCTCTTCCGCCACAGTGAAGGATAGTTCTTCCACTATGGAAAAGGTGGTGTCAGCAGGAACAGTCCAGTCTGCGGTAGTTGCGCTGGTGACACTGAGATCTGGATCATCAGAAGAGAGGCGAACGGTAAAGTTCTCTGTTGCTCCCAGAGAAAAACTTCTATAAGTGACGGTTACGTTTGCGGATTCACCTTTGTCGTAGACGCCATTTCCATTGCCGTCGCTGCCTTCAGAAACAGTTGTCTTGGTCATCATCAGTTTCGGTTCAAACGCCGCAAACTGCGATTCATCGTAAGTAAGTGCATTCTTAGCATTGAAACGTCCTGTGCCGAGCAACCCCACAAAGTCCGGGTTATTACTGTCAATGTTGTCCGCGGTCCCTGCCAAGCGACGGGCAAGCTGATGGGGTAAGAGATCAGTGTAGAATGACTTTACCAGAGCTGCTGCGCCAGCCGCCACGGGCGACGACATGGACGTCCCTGACGCCTGTCCGTACGATTCATCCGGCAGAGTAGATAGCACTGATACTCCCGGTGTCGCCCCATCCACCCACAGACCGAAATTACTGAAGTCTGCCCGCTGATCATTCCGGTTGGTAGCGGCCACAGAAAACACATTCTCATAGGCCGACGGATAACTGGGGATATCAGAATTCTCATTGCCAGACGCCACCACCACAAGAGCTCCCAATCCTGAGGCGTAGTTGATGGCATCCGCTTCATACTGTGAATATCCGCCGCCGCCCCAACTGCAATTAATCACATGAGCACCGAGTTCAGCGGCATAGACAATACCCTGATAGCCATTCACAATGGCAGGAGTATCATCGTCATAGCCGTGTTTTGTGATTAGCATTTTGACATTCCACGCCACGCCGGCCACGCCAATCTCGTTATCGGTGACCGCATTGGCGAGGCCGGCCACGTGGGTACCGTGAATATTCTCAGGCACGGCATTGTCAGGATTGTTGTCATCATCAGCGAAATCCCAGCCGCGGATATCGTCCACATAGCCGTTATTATCGTCGTCACTGCCGGAAAGACCGTTCAGTTCAGCCTCATTGACCCAGATGTTAGCCTCCAGATCGGGGTGATCCAAATCCGTACCGCTGTCCACAATACCGATGATGACAGTGGAATCTCCGTGGGATATACTCCATGCCGCGACGGCACTGATCTTGGACAGGTGCCACTGACTGTTAAATCTAGTGTCATTGGGTCTATCGTACTGCCGCCGGATATAGTTCGGTTCCGCATAGACTACTTCGGGCAGTGCCGCCAATGCTCCAGCTACTGCCAGGGGGGAAACATCTTCATTGTAAGTGGCGCGATATATGCGGCTGATATCGGGCAGATCAGAACGGCGCGTCTTGCCGCTGGGAAACATGGGTCTAACCGATTCGATGCCATAGCGCAACAGGGTCTGATCAACAGTAGCTGTACCCGTGCCGGATGATCTTCCTCGCAGAAGGGGTGTACGTGCTGATAACTTGAGAATGATTTCTCCCGGTACGACACTATCTGGGGTGATCTCCTCCGCAACAGTGAAACCGCTAAGGAGGCAGAAGACCGCAAATCCACCGAACCATTTTACAATTCTATCCCTCAATAATTCTTCTACTGAAACCGCGGGTACTAGTACGCTACAGGCCCAATTCCTAGTCCGTCGGCATAGCCTCTGTAGGTCTGATTCTTCTTGTCCCAGGCGATGACCCTCACACGACCGAGACCGTCCATCTCCTCTAGTTCAAATCCCCGTTCTGACAGTACAGCCTTATAGGAATCGGGAAGGCCCGGTTCTACAAACAGCGCTTCCGGCTTGTACTGATGATGGAAACGGGGCATCTCCACGGCGTCTCCCAGGGGAAGATCAAAATCGAGGACGCCGATGAGTGTCTGAAGAACGCCGGTGATGATTCTCGGGCCTCCGGAGCCGCCGAGGATCATGACTGGTCTGTCGCCCTTCACCACGACTGTGGGCGACATGCTGGAGAGAGGCCGCTTGCCCGGCTCGATGGCGTTGGCTTCGCTGCCGATAAGACCGAAGAAGTTGGGTATTCCAGGCGGCTGTGCGCTAAAATCGTCCATCTCGCAGTTCAAAACTACACCTGTCCCCGGCACCGTCACCATGGCGCCGTAGGTGAGATTGACCGTATGGTTAATGGCAGCAGCGTTGCCCCATCTGTCTATCACACAGAAGTTGGTGGTGTGTCCGGGATCAAGAGCGACTTCCGTTGTCGTTCCGCGTGCTTCTTCTGTAGCCGTCATGATTTCATCCACGAGGGAGGCAGCATAGTCCTTGCTGATCAATCGTTCGACTGGGACTGGATAGTAGTCCATGTCACCCAATAACTCAGCCCGGTCCTGAAAAGCGCGCTCCATAAACTGGGCGACGCGGAACACGGTCTCTCCGTTCCACTGTTTCGCACCGTCTATCACTTTCGAAGCCTCAATCATGTTGAGCATCTGCTGAACATGTACACCTCCCGAACTGGGCGGCGCCATGCCAATAACAGTATATTCTCTGTACTCACCCACCACCGGTTCTCGAACAACGGCACGATAGTTTGCCATATCTTCCTCCGTCATGAGTCCGCCGTTCTCTTCCATGTATTGGGCAGTCCGTCGCGCGAATTCACCGTTGTAGAAATAGTCCAATCCCAGCTGGCCGAGCTTTTCGTATGTCTCCGCAAGGTCCGGCTGTTTGAAGATATCGCCCGCTTTGAGCTGAGATCCGTCTTCATGAAAGTATATTCTCGCGGAAGCTGGATCTTGCCTTAAATACTCCGTGACATATTCATATTTTGAGATGTATTCTTCAGTCAGTTCAAAACCGTCTCTCGCCACAGCAACCGATGATACCAACAGAGCGTTGAGTGGTTTTGTCCCTTCCAATTCGAGGGCCTTGAGATAAGCCGCCGGAACACCCGGTACGCCCGCGGCGAGTGGTCCCCGCTGACTAAGAGACGGGTCGAACTCGCCGTCCCTGATGTACATCTCCCGCGTAGCGGCTGAAGGCGCCATCTCGCGACCGTCAATGGCATGGACCGTACCGTCCGCCATGCGGATAACAATAAAAGCACCGCCGCCCAGACCGCAGTTATACTGATTGACCACACCGAGAGCAAAGCCTGTAGCGATGGCCGCATCTACCGCGTTGCCGCCGCTCTTGAGCACCTCCATCCCGATCTGTGACGCAATAGGGTCTACCGATACCACCATACCGTCGCGGCCGGTGGACGCAAAAGGCGCGTTGGTGGGTGCAAGGGAGGCACAATCAGTAAAGACCCAAAAAACCGCCAGCACCAAACTGGCGAAAACAAATCTTCTGCTATAACGCATTCTTTCTCCTTCCAAGTCGGGCGGAATGATAGTAACGGCTGAGACAAATATCAACTTAATAAATATCTGCGACTATGAAAACTCAAGTAAGTATGAGTTGCTCCATAGAAGAAGTTAATCAATTGACCGTTGTTTTCGTTCCTAACGTTTCTAAATTCTCCCCGTTGATTACGTAAATCACCTGGGAGAGTTCCCTCTCTCTTACGCTGTTGCTAATACCAATCAAGATACAGGAGAAAGGAACGATGTCGACATTCTATCGCACACTCACATCTGTTGCACTATTGGTTTCACTGCTTTCATCACAGGAGGAGATACAGTTCCCGCTGAAGATTGACGGCGTCCGCTATTCATCTGACATTCCTGAGCCACAGGATGTCATCGGCCACAGTATCGGTACACGTCACACAAGGCCGCACCAGATCGTTGAATATTTCAACGCCGTAGCTGAAGTGAGCCGGCGAGTCATCGTACGTCAGCACGCCACTACTTGGGAAGGGCGACGTCTGATACATGCCGTCGTAACATCGCCGGAAAACCATAGCCGGCTGGAATCGATTCGTGAGAACAACCTGCGCATGTTTGACTCAGCGGGCGGGATTTCGGACAAGGATCTGGGGACCATGCCGGGAATCGTCTACCTCGGCTATTCAATCCACGGCAACGAGGCCAGCGGCTCGGAAGCGGCTGTTCTTACCCTCTATCATCTGGCGGCAGGACAAGGCAGGGAAATCCGTGACCTACTTGAGCATAATGTCATCCTTATCGATCCAATGCTGAATCCTGACGGGCGTGATAGGTTCGTGGACTGGGCCAACAGCAACCGCAGCAATGTGATCACCTCAGACGGGCAGGATCGGGAACACAACGAGCCGTGGCCGGGCGGACGCACCAATCACTACTGGTTCGATCTCAACCGCGACTGGCTCCCCGCGGAACACCCGGAGTCAAACGGAAGAATAGCGCTCTTCCATCACTGGCAGCCTCAGCTTCTACTCGATTTTCACGAACAGGGGAAAGACGCCAGATACTTCCTCATGCCGGGCATTCCGAGCCGCAACAATCCTAATACGCCCAATGGTGTCTTCGATCTGACCAACAGACTGGCTGATTATCTTGCCCAATCGCTGGAGGAGATTGGAACGATCTATTTCACCAAAGAGCGCTTCGACGATTTCTATTACGGCAAAGGTTCTACCTACCCCGATGTGAACGGCGCTGTGGGAATCTTGTGTGAACAATCGTCGTCCCGTTCCCTTCTGACTGAAACCAGCTCAGGTCTCCTCTCTTATCCCTTTTCCATCCGCAACCATTTTACTACATCATTCGGCACCCTTAGAGGATTCGCTGATATGCGTGTCGATTTCCTGAAACATCAGCGTGATTTTTTCAAGGATGCGGCCGAAACCGCCAAAGGAAATCCTGTAAAGGCTTACGTCATAAGTCTTGACGAGAGACGCACACGAGCACAACTGCTGATTAGGACACTTCAGAAACACAGGGTGCGCATTCACAAGTTGGATCGAAAAGTCACCATCGACAAAAAGATCTATAAACCGGAGAAATCGGTTATCATCCCCATGAACCAGCCGCAGACCCGTTTCATCAAAGCGGTTATGGAGACAGTGACAGAATACCGGGATTCACTCTTTTACGACGTTTCCGCATGGACGCTACCCCTTGCATACGGTGTCCGTTACGGTGCTGTCAGACAGAGTCCGCGAGGCATGATCGGTGACGCCATCGGAGAGATGTCGCTGGATGGCGGTGAACTTATAGGCGGCAAAGCTTCCTTTGCCTACCTCATGTCATGGGACCGCTATTTCGCTCCGCGGGCACTCTACCGCATTCTTGACGCCGGCATCTATCCTTCCGTAGCAAAAGAACCGTTCCAGATGGAGATAGATGGGAAAGTAACTTCGTTTGACAGAGGCACCATTACCATCCCTCTGATTCAGAGGGATGCCGGCAGTAATCTGGAGCCGTCTGATGTCCACGGTCTCATGGAGACAATCGTCCGCGAAGATCACGTCACGGTTTATGCGTTGACCAGTGGTCTTGCCTCAAAGGGGCCTGATCTGGGAAGTCCAGGCAATGCACTGCTGAAAAAACCGGCTGTGGCTGTGCTGTCGGGCCGCGGAACTGGCGCCTATCAGGTGGGAGAGGTGAGACATCTGCTGAACGAGAAGATGAATACGCCGCTGTCACTTCTGGATGCGGAAGCTGTAAAGGGAGCAGATCTGAGGGATTATACCACCCTTGTCCTTGTTAACGGTTCGTATTCCCGTCTCGATTCGACGGCAGCGGCCAAGGTTGGCCGATGGGTGAATGACGGCGGCAACCTCATCGCCTTCGAAGGAGGAGCCAAGTGGGTCGTTGACAACAAGCTCATGGATGAATCTCTGAAAAGTGCCGAAAAGGATACATTGGACATCCCTTACAACAAAATTGCGGCCGCCAGAGGTGCACAGAGAATCGGCGGTTCCATCTTTGAAGCGAAACTCGACATTACCCATCCCGTAGCATTCGGCTACGATGACCGGGTAGCACTGTTCAGGCGCAACACCAACTTCTACAAGAAGTCAGCCAAGCCGGGAGCAAACGTGGGCATCTATACGGACACTCCACTCCTGAGCGGTTACATTTCTGAGGATAACCTGGCGAAGATCGAGGGGACGGCGGCTATCATAGCCCGACGGTCGGGGAGAGGAAGTGTAGTTCTATTCGCTGACAATCTAAATTTCCGCGCTTTCTGGTACGGCACCAACGGGCTGTTCTTGAATGCCGTCTTTTTCGGACAAACATTCTGAGTGTGCGCCCTCTCTTCAGAGAAGAAAGCAAGACGGGGACAAGTCTAAATTACTGCGTCAGACGATAGATCAATATAGCTGCCCGGGTGGTGGTCTTCGGAAGAGATGTCAAATCCAGCCCTTCACTGGAGGAATGTTCACCGAATCCATCGGGACCCATCCCTGCCAGAGAGGCATCCACATGGGGCGCTACGAAAGAGATATCGGCCGCTCCCCTTTTGGCCGGATCAAGTGGTTCCAGTGACCCGTATCCAAGATCGATGTTTACCTTTTCTAACTCATCCAGAAGCGCATAGTTGGCTTCTGTTGGCGCCATGGCGGGATAGCCGTCCTTGAATTCAATTCTGGCCGTCGTACCAGGTAGATTGTTGGACACGATTTCCTCCATCCGTTCCCGTGCACTGCCCAACTGCTCCATGGAAATGGTACGGATACCGCCGTGTACCGTGACTGACTGCGACACTACATTGGTCTTGCCAAAAACGGTTCCGCGGGACGTTACTGGATTGTATGTCACATCAGTCCCACCTACGAATGTACCCGGATTGAAAGTAAGATACTCCTCCCCCACCAATTCTTCCCGGAACGCATTCAGAATCCGCGCCGCTTCGAAGATGGCGCCATAGCCGAGTTTTTCTTTGAATATCTGCGAAGAATGACCTTGCCTGCCGGTGGTGGTTAACATCCACGAGGAGGAACTGCGCCGGGCCACTGTTCCGGTGCTCATACCGTGTGCCCCTTCAAACCCGAGACCGATGTCGGCCCACTTCCCTGCTTCCACCAGTTCCTTGCGCACAATAGATGCAGGCGCACCTAATTTTTCTTCATCGCCAATAAATACCAGCGTCAGGTTCATCTCTTTCAATACGCCGATATGATCCAAGGCTCTCATAGCATAAATCATGGACACATCGCCGCCTTTCATATCCGAGACACCCGGCCCGTAAGCCGTATCTCCGTCTCGAGTAAACTTCTGAAGAGGATGATCCGGTTCAAATACTGTATCCAGGTGCCCGATCAGTACGAGCCTCTTTCCCTCGCCGCCGCGCATTTCGGCGAACAGATGTCCCGCCCGTCTGACGCTGTCCGGGTACGTCACCCAGTGTGTATCAAACCCGAGCTGATCCAGCTCGGTTCTAAAGATCGCGCCCACCGTCTTATTGCCTTCAATATTGAGAGATCCACTATTGATGTTGACCACTTTTGCCAATAGATCAATCGCCTCCTCGGTGTGCTTTTCCACATAATTGCGGATTTTCCTTTCTGTTTTGGTTAGTCCCTTCGAAAAACCGGCCGTGAAAAAGATTAGTACGACCAGCAAGATTGTGACTGCTTTCTTCATTTTTCCTCCTTCTTACCAGCTCCGTAAAGGATTTTGCCAGAGAATACTTCTGTCCTGTTGCCTCCATCAATCACCGGGCGTCCATTCACCAGTACATAGGGGATACCTTCAGGATACCGATGGGGCTCCAGCCATGTGGCTGTGTCGATGACACTGTCCGGATCAAAGACAACTATGTCCGCCCACATCCCTTCTTTGATGAGTCCCCTGTCCTGAAGGCTCAGTCGCTGTGCCGGCAGTGAAGTCATCTTCCGGATTGCTTCCTCCAAGCTGATGACCCCTTCTTCCCTCACGTACCGCCCCAAAACTCTGGGATAGGTGCCATAGCTCCGCGGGTGGGGTTTTGCCGCACCGAACTCGATGGTTGAACCGTCAGAGGCGTGCATTGTGCGCGGATGCTGCATGATCCTCTTGATGTCGTCTTCGTGGAGACAGTGATAGATCCCGCTTCCCTTCCCTGCGTAGACCAACTCCATCAGCACTTCGGCAGCATTGTCCGCAGTAGGCGACATGCCACGCATCTGTGTGATTTCAGCTAAGTTTTTCCCTTCCAGCGATGTGTCCTCCGCATATGACGATACTACGATGCTGGCCGGATCGCCGCCACCGCGGTCGAAGAGTATATTGTTGACGATGGCCTTCTTTATCCTCGCACGGCTCTCCGAATCATCGAGGCGGTTCTTCAGTTCTTCTCTCTCGCCCGCCAGAGACCATGCAGGGAACACCACCGTCAACCCCGTGCTGGTGGCGGGATACGGATACTGATCCACGGTAATGTCCAGTCCTGTTCTCGCCGCCGCATCGATCATCTGAAGCGTTTTTTCACTGCCGCCCCACATGGACTTGCCCACTGCTTTATGATGAGAAATCTGTACCGGAACTCCCGCCTCCGTACCAATTTGGATGGCTTCAGCCACAGACTCAAAGAGTCCCAGCCCCTCTTCACGCATATGGGTGGCATAGAAGCCGCCATAGTCTGCCGCAACCTTTGCCAGTTTGACTACTTCTCCGGTCTTCGAATAGGCTCCGGGAATGTATTTCAGACCGGTAGACATTCCCACCGCACCTTCCGCCATGGCGCGCTCCACCAACTGTTTCATCTGTTCCATTTCTTCAGCCGTGGGTGACCGATCCTCCGCTCCCATCACTTTCTTCCGAACCGTGTTGTGCCCTACCAAAAGGGCAAGATTCAGCGACACACCTGTCCGTTCCACATCTGCAAAATAATCGCCAACAGGATACGGAGAACTTCCACAATTGCCGCCCACCACCGTTGTCACCCCCTGACGGATATAGTTTTCAACATCCGGAAAATCGAGCATCTTCCTTTCGGTGTGAGTATGCATATCTATAAATCCGGGCGACACCACAAGGCCGGTAGCTTCAATAACTCTCTTTGACTTGGAATCTGCGAGAGCGCCGACGCGTGCAATCTTCCCTTTCCTGACGCCAATATCCCCACGGTACCACGGATTGCCAGTACCGTCTACTATAACGCCATTCGAAATGACGAGATCGAAAACTCCCACTGAACTGTCACAACTCAAAAAAAGAATAGCCAGTAGACAGATCGTTGTGACTCCCTTGACAAGTGGCTTTGCTCTCATAATTTATCTACTGTTTGATTTGCCTCAATGAGCTGAACTTCTCTGCTTCCTGCTGGAGATCGGTCATCAGCCTGGCTTTGCGCTGCTCATGGGTTTCCGTCGGCGGATAGAGAGAGCCCTGCCGCACGCCGCTTCCATTAAACTCGCCGGCTAATCTGTAGATCTTGCGACGTACTTTATTTATCTCCTTTGCTGTCGCTTCTACCGAGTCGACAACGGCGGCAAATATCTCCTCCACCTCACCCGACGCCGCAAGCGAGTCATGCTCGACTGTCAACTTTTCACTCCAATCATCAGCTCGCTGTGACAGATCCCAGGCAGATCTCTGCAGCTCCAAGAGTCCGAGAAGGAAGCTTTCACGCTTTCTCCACTGGGAGGGGCGGATATTCATCTCAGGATCAGAGACCACCCGAACCGTCGTTGATGATTCATTCCCGTCAGCAGACAGCACAACCGTGTACTCCCCGGGTCTTACAAAAGGACCGGGTGGATCGACGCTCCGCGGCAGCTCAGGAAGAATCGTCTCTGACTTTACCAGACCTTCCTTCTCTTCATCATCTTCCTCATACGGCGGCGGTTCATGGCGCAGATCCCATACGGCACGGTGAATCACCCCCGCTTCCTCACTGCCAGCTATTCTGCGAATCAACTTTCCCGCCCGATTGTACACAGCTAAGGAGAGGCTGTCCACTGCCTCATAGACGTAATAGTCGATAAGGGCTCCAAAGGGCAGATTTTCTCCCATCCACGCTCCCTGTCCCCTGTACGACGTGTCCTTCCAGTAGTGAAAAATGGTGGCCGGACGAACTGAGAAAAGATGACTATTGGAGCCGGCCGCAACTTTTGACCACTCCGAAAGGGGAGCAATGTCATCGAGAATCCAGATGCTCCGGCCGTGGGTACCCACAATCAGATCATTGTCCCGCGGATGAATCTTCAGATCATCATAGAGGGTGGTGGGAAGATTGGAATCAAACTTTGTCCACCGTTCTCCTCCTGTGGTAGAAACAAAGAGGGCGTGTTCCGTTCCCAGAAAGAGAAGATCAGGATTTGCTGGATGTTCCACGATGACATTCACCGATCCATCTCTGGGCAGCCCTCTGGTGAGCTTTCGCCACGTCTTACCAAAGTTTGTCGTCTTTAAAAGATAAGGTGCAAAATCGCCGTCCCTGTGGGCATCAAGTGCTACATAAGCCACCCCCAGACCGGTGGAAGAAGCGATGATACGACTCACATAGGTCCCATCCCGCACGCCCCGCACGTTGCCGGAAACGTTCGTCCAGCTCCTCCCCCCATTCTTTGATACTTGCACATTGCCGTCGTCAGTCCCCACCCAGAGAATTCTGTAGTCAAGAGGCGATTCGGCTATGGTCGTGATCTCACCGTAGAAAGAGGTACCGTCATTTTTGGACAGAATTTCCCCCGCTCCCTTGACCCCCATGAGCATGAGTGAGTCGCGTTCCACCTGGCGGGTGAGGTCCTCCGTCCGTTCCCAGCTCTCGCCGCGGTCTTTAGAGATGAACAGCCGGTTGCCGCCGAAGTAGACTGTGCTCGGATAGTGTTGCGAAAGCAGGATCGGCGTCACCCAGTCAAAGCGGTACGGCTCCTCGTCTCCCGGCGGGTAGGGACGAATATCGAGAAGATCTCCGGTCTGCGAATCGAGCCTGGTGATACTCCCGTTCTGGGCGTTGGAGTAGACATAACGTTGGTCAGAAGGATCGGGCTGTTGATACATACCGTCGCCGAAGCCGATCTGATGCCAGTCATCATCAATGATGCCGATCCAGTGACGGCTGGTGCTGGGCCCCATCCACGAATGATTATCCTGCATGCCGCCATAAACATTGTAAGGCGTCCGCATGTCGTAGCCTATGGCGTAGAACTGTCCGATGGGAAAATTGTTCATGCGAATGTAAGTCTCACCCATATCCCAGCTCTCGTGGAGTCCCGCATCGCCGGCGAGATAGAAATGCTCGGGATTGGCCGGATCGATCCACAGTGTATGGTGATCGCTGTGAACACCCACATCATAGGTGGGGCGTGTCGGCATCTGGCGAAAAGTTTTGCCGCCGTCATCACTCCTGTAGAACTCCACTGCCAGCAGATAGACACGGTCCTCATCAGTGGGATCAATGAAGATGTGGCTGTAGTACATAGGGCGGGGATTCAGATCGTTTACCTTGTTCCAGGAGCTGCCGCCGTCCGCGGAGCGATAGACGCCGGCCTCTTCTGGATGTTCTACAGTGGCATACAATACCTTCCCGTTCGTTCTCGAAATCGCCAGTCCGATGCGGCCCTTGTCCCCTTCTGGAATGCCGCTGGTTAGTGCCCGCCAAGTTTTCCCACCGTCCGTCGTTTTGTATATCCCGCTTCCGGGGCCGCCGCCGTTGAATCCCCACGTCCGCCGCAGACGCTGATACATGGCCGCGTAGAGAGTGTTCGAATCGACAGGATCCATAACCAGATCGATGGCGCCTGTATATTCATTAACATATAAAACCTTCTCCCAGCTCTTTCCACCATCAGTCGATTTGAAGACGCCGCGCTCATCTGACCCCTTCCAGAGATTGCCGGGTGAGGCGACATAAACAATGTCCGGATTTCGGGGATGGACGCGGATGCGAGCTGTGTGGTACGTCTCCTCAAGACCGAGATGGCGCCACGATTCTCCCCCATCATCAGATCGGTAAACACCATTACCCCAGGAAGTACTCTGCCGATTCTGCTGTTCTCCTGTTCCGGCGTAGATGATGTCACGGCTGGAAGGGGCGATGGCAATATCGCCAAAGGTACTTACCGGCTGATCATCAAATACCGGCTTCCACGTCGTACCTTTGTTGCTGGACTTCCAGATACCGCCGGATGCCGAGCCAACATAGATGGTTGACGGATCATCAGGCAGCACCTCAACATCGTGGATCCGGCCTCCCGTTACCGCGGGGCCAATACACCTGAACTTCAAATTGGTGAGATGACTACTCGTCAATTCCAGTCTGTCCTGCCCCATGACTATAGCACAGAACAACATAACTGTCATAAGTCGATATTCTTTCATGTATCCTCCTGAGTGTCCATTTGCTCAACAGAGAAAAGTTAAAAAAAAGCCCCCGGAACGAGGGCTTCCTTCACAACAATAAGATGAGTAGCGTGGACTGATTACTCATTCACCTCCGTTGCCGCATACAGGCCAGGATCTTCAGGCGCATTTTCGTTGGAGGTCAGTTCATCCTGAGCATAAGGTATACGCTCTACATGATTAGTAGCCGCGGCGGTGTTCAATTGGAAGGGCGGAATCAGGTCTGTCTCTCCGGCACCGCGCAGACGTCTGTGATCATTAAAAGGCATGAATGTTCCGAAGCCGGACACATATCGCTCCTCAATGATTTCACGGAGCAAGGCGTCGTCTTTGGAAACACCATCACTGTTTTCCATACCGCCACTTTCGAAGTCAGCTTCAACGTAGGCTTCATACTTGTATTGAGAAGAATCATCGAAGGTTGCATTCAGACGTCCGCCGCCGGTCAGCCACTCGCGGTAATCATTTAAGTTCGATAGCCCGTCATCAAATCCCGATGTTCTGGCTGCCGCTTCAGCCTTGATCAACTGATTCTCAAAGTAGGTGACCATGGGTTGCGGTTCGAACTGCTCAATGACGCCCAAGTTCGATGAAAATGAACTTTCATCAATTTTGTAATAACCGAAGCGGGCGGTTTCGTCTGTCTTATCGTTGCCTCTGTAGACATCAGTTGTATCATTGAGCAATTGCATCAGATAGCTGTCGCCTGTACCGATGTCACCTGTACGCGATCCTGCCAGGATTATGTTGAACAGATTCTTATCGCCCTCTAAGGAGGATGCATCCCCTCGCGGGATGTGCAACATATCGCCTGCGGAGGACGAAATACCAGAATTTGCCGCGGAAAGAGCCGTACTGTAGTCCTTCTGGATCAAAGCATAGCGTGCCTTCAGTGTATATGCCGCAGCGATCCAGTCATCTTTATCACCATTGAAATATATATCGTAGACCTCTTCTCGGCTGGAGGCTGATTGCAGAGCAGAAATACCATCATCCAGAAGTGATGACAGGGCATTCAAGACTGAGACCTGTGAATCGAACTTGGGGTCATCTACCTCACCTCCAATCTCTGAATAAGGGACGTCACCCATGAGAATCGCCATAGTACCCACGGCATGAGCTTCCACAACTTTGGCAATCCCCACCAGCAGTTTGTCATCTGGTGCGGTCTCCACGACGTGGCGTACATTAGTGACAACGCCGGTATACACCCGCCGCCAAGAACCGTTGGATTCCACAGTTGAAAGTGAATAACCGTAGATATTGGAGTAGAGAGATGTAAAACCGGTTAGCTGGCCACAATACATTCCGCTGATGCGGTTCAAATGACCACATTGCGCCAACGTATTAGCAAGCTGTGCACCGTTGAGAAACAGTCTCGAGTCAACATCTGCAAGCGTGATCTCATTCGGATTATCATTGAGATCCCCCGGGATCTCACATGATGTCAGAACTACCGAAATCGCAATCAGAGAAAACATAAATACTTTTTTCATCGTTCCAAATTCCTCTATTTTAATGTTCATCATCTTACCCTCCACCTAGAAGTTTGCTTCGATTGAGAACAGGTAGGACTTTGTACTCGGATTAGCAAAGTAATCTAAGCCAAACCCGGTTTGAATTCCCCCGACGTTGACCGCGGGATCCACGCCAACCAGCTCTTTGTACCATGCCCAGAGATTACGAGCTGTGGCTGAGAACGTGACTGAACTGAGCCTTGTCTTCTCCCTGAATGCAGGTGAAGCAAGCGTGTAAGAAAGTGTCAGTTCTTTGATGCGGGAGAATGTGGCGTCCTTTATGGAAAAGTTGTAAGCCTGGTTATCTCCAAAGCCACCGCCGATGCCGTGACGATACCACGCTTCATCCAAGAGAACATCACCGCCGCCGAAATCGTGGACACTCCCTCGAACAGAGGTGCCGGCCAAAATCGTATCGCCGTCCACATTTATAAGGTCTTGGGTAAGTGTTGTCCGTTCAGCTGTTTCCATGGTGGTACCAAAACGGCGTAACACCCACTGCGTCCGGGGCGAATACCTGCCACCCTGTGAATGCTCAAAAAGGATATTCAATCTGAAGTTCTTCCAGTGGGCATTTAAACCAACGGTACCACGCCAGTCGGGGTTTGGATCACCGAGAACAATCGGCAGGGGCGTTATTTGGGGAAAACCGTTATCGTCCAGTACTAGTTTCCCATCCACGGTTCCATCCTCAGTCAGCGATCCGGTTCCATAGAGTGCACCAATGGGGAATCCCACTCTGGCAACGGAGTTAACAGAGCCAGAGCCTAAGTAAATAACTTCGGTCCCAGCTAGGTCTAAGACTTCATTCTTGTTGGTGGCCCAGTTGAAGATGAGATCAAGACCCATATTGGTCTGATTGATCATGTTCCATGATCCGTCCAACTCAAACCCTTTGTTTTCCATCCTGGCTGCATTTTTGTACTGGGTGTCATAACCTGATGAGGGAGAAAGAGAAACATTGATGAGCATGTCATTGATTTCATTCTGATAGCTGGTGAAACTGAGGGCGAACTTGTCATCAAAAAAACGAAGGTCCATTCCAATCTCTGTTTCTGTCTTCACCTCAGGTTTCAAATCGGGGTTTCCTCTGTCATCATCTACTCGATAGCCGCCACCCCAGAGACCCACTTCAAGAGGATCGCTGTACGTACTGTAGGTGAATCCGCTCTCCGCAAGCGTTTCAAAGCGATGAGCAGACGGCCTTACACCCACCTGTCCATAGGCAACTCGCAACTTGCCGAAGCTGATGGGGAGCGCTCCGCTGACCATATCGGTAAACTGATACGCCAAGTCGGCTGCAGGATAAAAATAAGATTCCTTGATCGTTGAATGATCCTCAAGTGCACCGGACAGATTCAAGTAGATTTGATCCAGGGCATCGATTGAAAGTATACCATATGTTCGTGTCGAACGAATGAACAGCCGGCTGTTGGAAACGGAAGATGCCTCTGCCGCTGTATTCACATTGGTCGTGTGCTTATCGGTATTCACCAGGAATCCCGTAATGCTGGAAGAGCCCCTACTGTAAGCACGATCATTCATACTGTAACCAATAGTTGCCAGCATGGAAGCTGAGGAACCAAGCGGCACATTTTGACGCGCAATTACGCCATAACTGGTCTCACGATTGGTAATACGATCAATATTGAATAGACCAGAATTCCTTGCTGATCCAGAGGAACCAGGTGGAAAGAACCCTTCACGGTTATCGGTGAAAGTGTCAACACCGGCCCGCAGGACAATGTCAGTCCTGTCAGATGGCGTAATATTCATCTCATTCGAAATGATCAGACGGTTCACAGTAGTCAGGTTCATTTGTTCATTAATAGTCCACAGGGGATTATTGTATATTGGGTTTGTACTGGGACCACCAAGATTACGGCGATAGGCACGGTGGCGATCTGAGTACTCAGTCTTATTCCCATCTGAATCCACATCTACAAATGTCCCCTTGTAGTGAGTGAGGTCAAAGTCTGGTGCATTTCTGAGCAGACCCAATAAAAGACCCGCAACATTGGACCCTCGCTGAAGACGATTGGAGTTAGAGTAAGTATACCCAATCTTGGAGTTCATGGTTATCCAGTCGGAGAGCCAGAATTTTGTATTCAGTCTGACATTGTCACGATCGTAAAACGCATTGCGGACAATTCCATCCTGTCGCATCCTACCATAACTGAATAGATATGTTTTTGTGGCATCACCGCCAGAAATCTGGAAATCATCCAAGTCATATGTTCCTGTCTGGAATATCTGATCCCAGTTTGAGTCTACATAAATCTCTTTGGAGTTTTTCCCTGTAATCTTGTACTGGGTGAAGGTACCGTCCTCAGAAACAAAGTGGTCGCCGCTTGTATCCACTTCATCAGCTCCACCGGAACGGTCGGGGATATAATCACCCCACGATTCTGCTTGAGTCCCTGCCGAGCCATTTCGCCCCTGTCCCCAGACGGTCTGCATGGGAATCCGCTCATGGATTTCATCGAAAGATTTGGTGCGCTTATAACTCATTCTCATCTTGCCGGGAGCACCTTCTTTCGTTTTGACTACAATTACGCCATTGGCAGCTCTTGAGCCCCAGAGGGCTGCGGCTGAGGCACCCTTCAAGACTTCAACAGATTCAATGTCGTTGATATTGAGGTCGTTTACGCGGGATTGCTGTGACGTACCGCCAAACCTGTCATGTCCAGCATAAATCTGTGAGTTATTAGTAGGCACGCCATCCACAATAATGAGCGGCTGGCTGGCACCAGAAATCGTGTTATGACCCCGAATCCTTATCGATGTACCGGCGCCGGGATCACCGCTAACAGCACTGGCAACCACATTAGAAGCCTTAGCCGCCAGAGAATTTGCAATCAACGATTCGCCTGAGCGTGCCATATCACCTGCAGCTACCGGAACACTGGTTGATCCCTGCTGATCACGGTTAGCCTGGAAACCGAGGGCCGTCACACTTACAGACTTCATCTGCAAAACGTCTACAGATAATTCAAAGTTCTGCGTAACAATGGGTGGTGAAAGTATGACAGTTACTGATGCCGCGCTGTAACCGATATATTCTGCCCTCAGGGACACCTGATTGCCCGATTCTGTGGTCGGGACTGTAAGGGAATAGTCACCGTTTACGTCCGTCGCTGCTCCATACGCCGTGTTTATTATCAATACATTGGCGCCTGTCAGCGGCGTTCCGGCGTCATCGGTAACCTTTCCCTGCACGGTGATACCAGTCTGTGCCGTGCCTGCGGCGACGAAAACAATCATTAGAAGTATACTCAGCGTGGAAAATGATTTTCTCATGGTTTCTCCCTCTCAGTTATACGATTGGCTTGATAATGGGGGCTGGCGAATCAGCAAATAACCAAATTTCTTGCACTTTCTTTGAACACTAAAGATGTGAAGATTTTACAATATCAAGATGCCATTGTCAATGTTTTTCCAAGTACCTCATTGAAAAACAAAACATTATTGCTGGCATTAGATTTGGGGAAACTATTTTCGGAGCATAGCCTTGGAAAAGCGCGAATCGGGGATTTCTACATCAAAAGCAATATCGTCGATAACCCATTCCGTCCCTTTACTATTTTTTTTCAACTCATCCTTGAAAATGAACCGAGTTGGAAACCACCTGTCCTGAACTTTCTTAATGCCGTCCATGGAAGTGGATTTCAGGAGTTTACCGCTTTTTGCATAGAGTTCCTCTTTCATGGGTAGCAAATATTCCGAATCCACCCAAGCACGACGCTTGGGGTAAGATAGTCCTTTCACTTGGGCTTCAAGAAAAAGGACCCAGTGCTTTCGGCCATCAATCATTTCCGATCCTTCAACTGTCGCCTCGTAAAGATCAGTTAAGGGCCGGTCTTCCATCATATCATTATATGACATGTCTGATCCCATAACAGATTGGCGCAACATGTGGCCGGAGATCTG
>JASLRT010000085.1 GCA_030743815.1 Candidatus Neomarinimicrobiota bacterium
CTGAGCATTGGCGGCAACCATTTTATTCATGCTCTGCGAAGAAACATTGATATCAACATTATCCTCTTCAACAATCAGATTTATGGGCTGACGAAAGGGCAATATTCACCCACATCTGAGATGGGGAAGGTGACAAAATCGACCCCTTTCGGTTCACTTGACAGACCGTTCAATCCACCCGCGGTAGCATTGGGATCTCAAGCTACGTTTGTGGCGCGGACTGTGGACAAATATGTGCACCATATGCAGAACATGTTACGTCGCCAGTACGATCATAAAGGGACAGCATTTCTGGAAGTATACCAGAATTGTCTCATTTTCAATGATGGTGCCTTCAAAAAGCTGTCGGACAGGAAGATCAGGGACGACAATGTTCTTTTTTTAGAGCACAGCAAACCGATGATTTTTGGCAAAGAAAAGAATAAGGGACTTCGTCTTGACGGGTCGACGCCCCAGGTTGTATCGCTTGAGAAAGACTATTCGCAAGACGATCTGGTAGTCCATGATGAGAACGACCGCAACTTGGCCGGGATTCTGGCAAACCTGACCTATATGCACGAGTTCCCGGCGCCTGTGGGAGTTCTATATCAGGAGGAAGAGCAGACCTATGACGATCTTCTCGTGCAGCAGATTGAGCAAGCGAAAGAAAAACTTGGCGAAGGTGATCTTCAGACGCTTATAGCAGGGACGGACACATGGGAGGTCTCTTAACCCGCCCGCCTGCTCGGGAAACCCGTTGTTTTCCTACCTTTACATTCTCTCAACATTCATTCAGAAAAAGGATTAGTTATGTCTTTTCGAACTGAGAAAGATACTATGGGCAAGATCGAAGTGCCGTCCGATCGGTATTGGGGCGCGCAGACCCAGCGGTCACTTCAAAACTTCAAGATTGGCGGTGAGCAATTCCCAAGAGGGTTTATCAGGGCGTACGGTCTGGTAAAACAGGTTGCCGCCGAGGTTAACAGTGAAATTGGTGTGTTAGATAAAGATTTGGCAAAAGCCATCGGTGAGGCGGCACAGGAGGTGATTGACGGCAAACTGGACGACCATTTCCCTCTGGTTGTCTGGCAGACAGGCAGCGGCACACAGACGAACATGAACTTCAATGAGGTCATTGCCAACCGCACCATTGAAATGTCCGGTGGCGAGATGGGCTCTAAGACGCCTGTGCATCCCAATGATCACGTTAACAAGTCACAGTCCACCAATGACACATTTCCGTCAGCAATCAATATTGCCGCTGCCATGCAGATCAATGAACATTTGTTGCCCAAAGTGAAAGGGCTCAGGGGCGCCTTAACGGCAAAGGCAGAAGAGTTTTCGAAAATTGTCAAACTGGGTCGGACCCATCTTCAGGATGCCACACCCCTGACACTGGGACAGGAGTTTTCCGGCTATGCATCCCAGCTGGACCATGCCTTGTCGGCTGTTGAAAACGCTTTGCCTCATCTGTACGAACTGGCGTGGGGTGGCACGGCTGTTGGGACAGGTCTGAATGCACCTGAAGGGTATGCCGAAAAAGTGGCGGATAGGATTGCCGAGAAAACTGGTTTGCCGTTTAAAACTGCACCAAACAAGTTCGAAGCCATGGGAGCTCATGATTCGGCCGTAGAGATGTCCGGCGCTCTGAAAACAATGGCTGCCTCTCTAAACAAGATCGCCAATGATATCAGGTGGCTTGCCAGCGGTCCTCGCTCTGGCATTGGTGAAATCTCTTTACCTTCTAATGAACCCGGTTCATCTATCATGCCAGGTAAGGTGAACCCTACACAGGCGGAGGCCATCACCATGGTGGCTGCCCAGGTGATGGGAAATGACACAACACTTACTGTGGCCGGTGCATCGGGAAACTTTGAGTTAAATGTCTTCCGTCCTGTTATTGCATTCAACCTGCTTCAGTCCGTAAAGCTTCTGGGAGATGCGGCTGACTCCTTCAGTGTGAACTGCGTTGCCGGAATTGAGCCCAATCTCGACCGCATCGATCATAGCCTCCGCAACTCCCTCATGCTGGTGACGGCCCTGACGCCCTATATCGGCTACGACAAGGCCGCCGGAGTGGCCAAGAAAGCTCACGCCGACAATGCTACCCTGCGTGATACAATTATCAAATTGGGGTATATGACGGGTGAGGAATTCGATGAGCGCGTCAAACCAGAGGATATGGTGTCTCCCGCGAAGCAAACCTGAGAACGCAACACAAAGGTATATTGTGCTGGAGAAGCTGACTGACACAGTTCTCCTGTCAAAGAGGCGTCGTCTTGCAGGATGGGGAACAGAACTTTTTCTTCATATCGGCGTTGCAGAAACTGACGCGGGCCAATTGCTCAGTCGGCCCATTCAGTCTTAACTTCCAAAGAGATGGCAAAGAAGAAAAAGTCACAGACAAGCTGGGCCCGAACATACTTACGGATCGCCTCCATCACGATAGTCTGCATGGTGGCAGGACTGATTTATATCTGGGTTCTTTCGCGAGATCTGCCTTCCCTGGAGCAATTGGAGAACTTTGATCCCGATCTTGTCACACGGATCTACTCTTCCGATGGCGTCATGCTGAAAGAGCTTTACACGCAGCGCCGGGTTTTTGTGGACTTGGAGAAAATCCCTTCCTATCTGGCTGACGCGGCTGTGGCCTCCGAGGACCGGCGGTTTGAATCTCACTGGGGCATCTCCATGCGGGACTTCATGCGGGCAATAGTAATCAATACACTGACCCTCAGTTACCGTTCCGGATTCAGCTCCATTACACAGCAGCTGGCCCGCAATCTTTATGATACCATAGGTTTCAGAAAAACGATTGCCCGCAAGATGAAGGAAGTCATCACCGCCATTCAGATCGAGAAAACCTATACCAAGGAAGAAATTCTTGAGATGTATCTCAACTCTGTCCATTTCGGTCACGGCACTTACGGTGTGCAAGCTGCCGCCAAGCGGTATTTCAGTAAGGATGTATGGGACCTTACCCTGGATGAAAGTGCCTTGCTGGTCGGCGTACTGCCGGCGCCTGTGCACTACAGTCCTATCAATCACGTTGATGAAGCCCGGCGGCGACGGGATGTTGTGCTCCGTTTAATGCGGGACCAGGGTAAGATTACCCAGTCCCAATACAGTGAGGCGCGAATCATGGAATTGCGCGTGAAAGTGGAGCGGGATGATCTGGGAATCGCGCCCTATTTTACTGAACATATCAGAAGGATTCTTGAAAGGGAAGACGAGGCTCTCGACATCGATATCTATCGGGATGGTCTCGAAATTTACACAACACTCGATAGCCGCATGCAGAAGGCTGCCGAAGAAGCGGTTTCGAGGTCGGTTAAAGCAAATCAGGAAGTCCTCAATAAGCGGTTCTACAGTGACCGGGAGGAGTTCGAGCAGTTGGCCTATCTGGGAATCTATCCGGAGGATTCCGTGCGCATCATGCTGCAAGGGGAGATGGAACTCTACGAGGAGCTGCGGGACAAGCTTCTGGTTCAGGCGGCACTTGTGGCCATCGATCCTTCCACCGGTGAGATCAGGGCCATGGTTGGTGGCCGACCCGATTATCATGATCAGTTCAACAGGGCGACGCAGGCAAAACGGCAGCCCGGATCTGTCTTTAAACCGTTCATCTATACCGCTGCCATAGACAACGGCTATCCGGTGACGAAACAGCTCCACAATCAGCCTGTGGTATTGAATGTCCAGAACGCTCAAGGAGAGTGGGAGAAGTGGATGCCGCGCAACTACGACAATTCAACGGGAGGGTTAACCACCCTTCGCGAAGGTCTGCGACGGTCACTGAACCTGATTTCGGTGAGACTGGTGCAGGAACTTGTCCCTCCTGAGGTGGTGGTGCGGACCGCCAAAAGAATGCACATATCTTCGCCAATCCGTGCAGTGGATGCTATCGCACTCGGCACATCGGAGGTCTTCCCGCTGGAGGTGACGTCAGCCTACGCAACTTTCGCTCACAAGGGGGTATGGTGCAAACCGATGGCGATCACGAAGATTGTAGACCGCTTCGGAGTCACCATCAAGGAGTATTATCCTGAGAGGCAGGAAGTGCTGAGTGAAGAGACGGCATTTATTATGACGGACTTACTGCGGACGGTAGTGGACCGGGGGACTGGCGGCCGTGTTCGCTGGATGTTCAAGTTTAATCATCCGGCAGGGGGTAAGACCGGAACCACTCAGGGGTGGACAGACGCTTGGTTTGTGGGATTCAGTCCCCATCTCGCGGCCGGAGTGTGGTTCGGCGTGGATGATCCGCAGGTGAGTCTCGGCGAGAAGCAGGACGGTAGCAGGGCAGCACTCCCCGCGTGGGCGCGCTTCATGAGGACAGTCCACGATACGATGGGATGGAAATATCAGAATTTTGACGCTCCCGCCGGGGTATCTCGGGCGGAGATTTGCAAGGTGACAAAAGATCTCCCCACGCGCTACTGCTCCACGGAAAAGGAGTATTTCATTTCACGTTACTCGCCGTCGCGGACTTGCAGGGTTCACACGGAAGCAGCAACCAGGCGGGGCCGGGAAAGAGAGAATTAGTATACAAGTGGTGCAGGCCGGATGGGTTCCTCACTGATCTTGATGGCCCGCGAGACGTTCTCGGCGGCTGAATCGACTGTATCTTTATCCCCACCTGTACAGACAGCAAGTACCTCTCCTGTGGCAACCGGATCGCCAATTTTTTTCTTAAGATAGATACCGCCGCACGATACTAGTTGCCGTTTACCATCCTTATGATATACCGTAAGTAGATTTACATTCTCGCCGATTGTAAGAGTATCCATCTCTGAGAGGAAACCGGAGCGGTCGGCAATAATCTCCCCGCTCAACGCCGGATCAGCTGGGAGATATGGATTGTCCAGTGAGGAGATGTCTCCGCCGTGAGCGCTGACCATCTTAAGGAACAGCTCAAAAGCACGACCACTTTCTATCAAAGCATTCTGGATTTTTCGTGCTTCATCTTCCGATTTCGCCGCCGCCGACTGCAGTAGAAGAGACACACCAAGTTTCAGCACCACCTCTTTTACATCTTCAGGGCCTTCTCCCTTTAAAATGTCCACTGCTTCCACCACTTCGTTCCAGAGCCCTGCACTCCAACCGAGAGGCTGATTCATATCCGAGTAGACTACTTCAGTTGAAACACCGTAATGTTCTCCCACCATAGACAGTTTTTCACCCAGCTGGCGCCCCTTTTCAAGAGTGGGCATAAAGGCACCGTTCCCCACCGTGATATTGAGTGCGAGGCCTTTCACACCCTCAGCAATTTTCTTGCTCATGATGCTGCCGCTGATGAGGGCGATAGACTCCACAGTTCCCGTCCTGTCTCTCAGGGCATACATTTTTTTATCAGCCGGACAGATGTTGTCAGTCTGACCGATCATGCTGATACCAACAGTCTCCACGATGCGTCGGAATTCTTCTAATGAGATGTTTGCCTGATATCCCGGGATAGATTCCAGTTTGTCGAGGGTTCCTCCGGTGTGTCCGAGGCTTCTGCCTGAGATCATCGGAATCGCAAGGCCGGCTGCCGCCATGAGCGGACCTAAGACGAGGGAGACCTTATCTCCAACACCTCCCGTGCTGTGCTTGTCTGCAACGAACTGAGACAAGTGTGAAAAATCCATCGTTTCGCCAGATGTGAGCATGGCATCCACCACTGCCAGGATTTCATTGTCGGTCATACCGTTTTTGTGTACCGCCTGCAGCCAGCGTGTCATGGTCTCGTCACCGACGGAGCCTGCGCTGTAGTCGTGGATAAGTGATCTGATCCCAGCCGGAGAATTGGCCTTGCCGTTCAATTTTTCGGCCGCAAGAGTGTCCGGGTTCACGGTTTTTTTCTCTTATTGAAAAACTTGAGCAACGATGCTAGGCGAAACGAATTGGTATCCTTGGAGGCAATAAAGGAGAGGTAAGCTCCTACTATCCCAAGTATCAGATTGGGTCCCCACATAGCAAGTTCAGGAGAGAGAAAATTCCGGTCAGCAAGCTCTTCTCCTCCGATGAGGAAGACCCAGTAGATGAGAAAAAATCCGAGACTTAAGCTGATGGCAGTTACAAAACTTCCGCGACGGGCCATGATTCCCAGAGGAGCACCAATCAGCACGAATACGATACATGCGACTGGTATAGAAAATTTCTTATGCATTTCCACAGTATAGCGATTTGCACTGCGGGAATATCCTTCCATAATCTGGCTATCTGACTTAATTCGCCCAATTAAGCTGTCGATCCTGCGGGTTTTGCCGATAAGCTCTTTTTGGGTGAGAGTTGTGTCCTCTTGTATCTCTTTAAGATATGAATGCAGTACTGTCACCAGCTGTTGAAAATCGTCTGGCACTGAAACATCAGGAAACTCTTTGTGGATCTGTTTGGCAACGCGCTCTTTGACACTCATAATCTTTCTGTGGTAAGTAGCGATTTTTTCGCGCATCATGCTGTAGGTCATTTCACGATCAGTACGTGATGCTGTATCGCGACGTTGAAGTGTCAGATCGTCGGCGGGGATGGTTATCCTGTGACGTTCAAAAGCAATCCTGCGGTAGTTTTGGTAGTTCTTTACATCGAGTTCGTGGATCTCCCCGTTATAGAGAGTGACAAGGATAGCGTCCCCCAGTGCGTCGAACGTCCCCTCTTCAGCGTGGATGGAGGTCTGTGTGGTGGTTCGATCCTTGCCGTAGATTCTCACCCCCTGATAACGGTTGCCACGCTTGCCCTTGACGATGAAACTGTATTCGGGCAGATTATCGATGAAATAGCCTGCCTCAACATTGAGATCGGGACGCTTGCGATAGATATCGCGGGCCAAGGTTCTCGCTTTGTGGTTCATCTTAGGTAGAACTGTATTGTTGAAATAGGTGAGAGGTGTCGCCACCGCGATACTGAAAGCGAGGGCCGGCCAGAGGATGGTTGCGAAACTGATGCCGGATCCCTGCATGGCCGTCGTTTCATTGTCCTCAGAGAGGCGGCCGAACGCCATCAGCGTTGCTACGAGAACAGCCATGGGGATAGCAAGAGCAAGAATCCACGCCGTGTTTAAGAAAAGATATTCAAGGATAACGCCTGTGGGGAGCCCCTTGCCGAGGAATCTGTCTATTGCGCGCAGGAAAAAGTTGATGAAAAGCAGAAAGACAAGGATCAGGAGCGCATAAAAGAATGGAAGCAGGTGTTCCTTGAGGATGTAGCGGGTGACTAATCGCACGACCTTTTCTCAGTTATGTTTCAAAATAAAATACGGAAGAAGGGGGAGGGTTACAACAAATGCCAGTCAAGTATGGATGACGGATCTTGGTATAGTTTTCTGCTAGACCGACTTTAATTCAGCATTCTGAATTCTACGATCCGCATTAGTTTGGGTGAGGGACGGGACTCGAACCCGCGGCCACCAGGGCCACAACCTGGAGCTCTATCCTGCTGAGCTACCCCCACCATTGTTACTAAGAATCATAACACAATATTCAAACTTTGGTTCCAGGCACGATAATTTACGAAGAAGGAGTCAAATTCTTGCCAACGATTTACCTCCCAAATTCCGATATTGACCTTAACAAAATGTGATATGGCAAGATAGTGAGATAACCTGTTGAACTGTAGGCGTTCTGTCATCACATGCTATTGACAAGATCGGAATCAGGGGACCTTAGAGTGCAAAATGAGGGTAGATTTTCCCGGGAGTCGCAGTGTGAAAGTTTTTGTGGATTTGTTGATATTTCGCTATAAATTTGCTTTAAGAGAAAGTAGAACCGCATAAACAGCAGCTATCCTATATAGAAGTCGTTCATCTCCCCGTTCCCGAATATAATTTCCCCGCAGAAGCCAGGTGTCTATTTTCTAGCGTTAGATGAGTAGTAAATCAAGTAAAGGAGTCAGATAAAATGGCTGATCGTGAAAAAGGCACAGTAAAGTGGTTTAACCCCAAGAAGGGTTTTGGGTTCATCTCAAGAGAGAGTGGGGAAGATGTCTTCGTTCATTTCTCTTCAATTATGGGTGAAGGTTACCGGACCCTTATGGAAGGCGAGGAAGTGGAATTCGAAGTCGCCTCTGGAGAAAAAGGTCTGGAAGCCAAGGAAGTGGGCCGACTGGGCTAGCCTTAAAGTTAAAAAGAAGAAAAGGGGCCTGGACGGTTGTCTGTGCCCCTTTCTTATTGTCTATATGCGGAAATTTCTGTTCCTTCTCTGTTCACCCTTCTCCGCTTACAACTTTTAAAGAGAGTGTGAGCGCGAACTGAGCCACCGGTTCATCAGAAATAGAGGGTACAGTAGCAATCACCTTCACCGGGCAATTGATTCTTTCTCCTGTCCGTGCTGTCTCCTCCACCACGTCTGAGATAATCCTCCCATCGGTACACGTGAAATGGACGTCCCCTTCCGCCCGCTTGAGAAAGTGTGCCTCGAAGTCCTTGTAAATGAACTTTGCCTTCCGTCCCTCTCGCCTGATCTGAAAAAGGGCGATTACCGCAGCGGCGAGTTCAGCGCCTACGGACATGGCGGCGATATACATGCCACCCTCGTGATTTCTGGTTTTGCGCCTGTGGGGGATTTTGATTACACATTTTTCGTCATTCAGCTCCACTACGGAGGGTCTGCATGACCAGAGAAGGGGAATTCTGGCAAATCCGTAGGCGCGTAAAATAAGGGTAGCTCGAGCAGTGTGAGAAAGAATAGTCATGTGAGTAAGACGCACTCGCTGTGGCGGAAGCAATCTACGAGATGATCGTTCACCATCCCAACCGCCTGCATGTGGGCGTAGCAAACAGTTGTTCCGAAAAACTTGAAGCCCCTTTTTTTCATGTCGGCGCTGATTTCATCGGACAGTGGAGTAAAAGCAGGAATCTCTGAATCCTCCTTCCATCTGTTCACAATCGGTTTTCCGTTCACGAAGTTCCAGAGGTAGTTCGTAAAGCCGCCGAACTCAGAGGCGACCTGCAGGAACTGCTGCGCATTGTTGATGGTGGCTCGGATTTTGGCCTGATTCCTGACAATACCTTTGTCGGAAAGAAGATGCTGAACGTTGCTCTCGTCATAGCGTGCCACCTTGTCCGCATCAAAACCGTCGAACGCTGATCTAAAATTCTGTCGTTTGTTCAGAATGATTTCCCAGTTGAGTCCTGCCTGAAACGACTCAAGAACAATAAACTCGAACATTTTCTGCTCATCAAAAACAGGCACGCCCCATTCTTCGTCGTGGTATCGAGTGTAACGGGGATTGTTGGAGATGGCCCAAGTACACCTCACTTTACTGTTGATCATTCGTAGTCACTCTTCAATGGTGAGTCCTACAAACTCCTCGGGTCCATTTACGGGATTCAAGCGCACGACTTCACCGCCCGGGAGTTGGACTGAATAGTCGGTCCAGTCGGCGCTTTCGGCGTGGCGTGGGTCAGGGTGGTAGTAGTCGGTGGAGACGTAATGGGCACCGCTGGCTAAGGCGAAGTCGCGACGGGAGGTGTCACCGCTGCGTGCTTCCTCTGTGTCGGAATCGGCCCGGGTCCTGATGAGGTACCCCTGGAGAACAAGCTTTTCAATTTCTTCCGCAGGCGTGTTGATCTTGATGAAGGCTGCTTCGGGAGTGCCCGGATCCGAGTTAGTGAAAAGAGTTCGCCCCGCCAGCGCGACATGTCCTTCCACGTACAAATCCCGTATCTCTCCGCCGTTGTCAAGACCAAAGATAACTTTGCCTCGAGCTTCGCCCAGCGTGGGCCAGCCGTCTGAAAGTACGGCATCTTCGAGTGATGATCGATTGCCTCTTACATTGTCGGGAGTGATGACGCCGGCGAGATTCTCTCCGAACACTTGGCTGATCTCTTCGTCAATTGTATCTAGAGCATCAGCGTCAAAAGTGAGTGGTTCAATGAAACCGCTGAGATTGGGATTGATATTCTCTGCTCCTTCCTCTTTTGCTTCCACCAGGATGAAGATGGGTACATGGCGCGGGTGGGATTCAGACCACGCCTTTACCGTTTCGAGTGCGTCTTTGAATGCCAGGTGGTGCGTCATATAGTCGATGTCGGGAAAGTGAAGCACTTTCAGGCCCGGCTCATCCAGTGCCGCTTCACCCGACTCTACCGGCTCACCGATAAACTGATTGCCCATCCGATTGGCAAACAATCCCCCTTCCGGATCGTAGTATACGTCCAGCTCGATCTGGCGTATGCCGTAGTCGTTGAACTGTACCTCCAGCGGCTCGTGGTCGTAGTCAAAGGAGCGGGCAATCTCCGGCACGAGGATGCTGAGGGTGTTCAGAATCTTCTGATATGTTTTGATGCGGTAACTGTTGTGGCTACCGATGACTTGAATCTCGTTGATGCGGATATTATCTATGTCTGGTGTAGTTTCTTCGTCGCCGCATCCCAGAATCAGCAGGGAAAGGATAAGAAAGTGGACAGCTTGTCGAATCAGTTAAGACCTCCGGATTTCAGGTAATCCAGCAGCAGGTTTGACATAACTCTCATCCCCACTGGAATACATGCATCGTCAGCGCGATAGGTAGGTGTGTGGTGTCCCCCGGAGGTGGTGCCCGGTTTGACCTGCCCAAGCCGAAAGAAGAAGCCGGGCGCCACATTTGCATAGTAAGCAAAGTCTTCGCCACCCATGGTAGGATCGAGTATAATGACGTTGTCCCTGCCGGCGATTCGTTCCATCGTAGGCATCATCTTTTCTGCCAGGGCGGGGTCATTGATGGTGGCTGGTGTACCACGGTCATAATCCATCGTATAGCTGCCGCCGTAGGCGCTGGTGATGCCGTCCAGAATCTCGTGCATCCTGCGTTCGACGGCGGCGCTCACATCGGGACTGTAAGATCGAACTGTCCCTTCAAGGTGCACCTCCGCCGGGATGATATTAAAACGCTCGCCGCCTTTGAAGATACCTACGGTGATGACACTCGGTTCAAGGGGGGGAAGCGTACGGGCGCGAATGGTCTGGAATGCAGTTACTACCTGAGAGGCCATAACGATGGGATCGACTGACTTGTGGGGTGCGGCGCCGTGTGCCTGTTTCCCGTGGATTTTGATGATGAATTGATCTACTGCTGCAAGAGCTGGCCCGACAGTAAATCCGACCTTGCCTACTTCCAGGTCAGAGAGTGTATGAAGACCAAAGATGGCACCCGGTATGGGTGCCTCCATGACGCCTTCCTCCACCATCAGTTCAGCACCGCCCCGTTCACCCGGTGGTGGTCCCTCTTCGGCCGGCTGGAAAATGAATTTCACCGTACCGGGAAGATCCTTGCGCATGGAGGAGAGGACTGAGGCGACGCCCAGTTGCACCGCAGTATGAATATCATGCCCACAGGCGTGCATGATACCGACCTCCTTGCCAAGGTATGTGGTAGTCTCTGTGGAGCTGAAGGGCAGATCGGTGTCCTCAGTGACAGGTAGTGCATCCATATCGGCCCGCACCGCAACCACGTGACCCGGTTTTCCACCAACCAATATACCCACGACACCTGTGTGGGCTACATCCGTTTTCACTTCCATCCTTAGCTTTTTCAGATGGTTGGCCACCAATTCAGCCGTTTTAAACTCACGATTGCCCAATTCAGGGTTCTGATGTATGCTGTGGCGCATGTCTGTTATTTCAGCCGTGAACTTTTTGACTGCGGCATCAATGTTTCTGTACTGTGCGCTGTTCTGTAACGGAATAGCTATAACCAGTGCAATAAATGCGGTTACGCTGCGTCTGAATGAGTACATCTTAGTGTCCTTATATTCATTATTGGTTTAGATTTATACATATGCTGTGAAATACATTTTATTCCTGCCCTCGGAATGTTTTGAACAGTAACAGTATGTGTGTATATGTGTATACACATATGTGATGTCTGGTTTAAGTAACGCAGCCAGGATCCTTAGGTCTGTAAGCACCTTCAGATTAACATTTGTGGATTCTTTTTATGAAACCATTCATCTTGTGTATCATCCGGTAGATAGTTACTGATATGAAATCAGTCATCTTAATTGTGAATTTGCCTCTGTAAAACATGAGATGCAAGAGAAGAAGAGTTGTGAAGGTTGATAATTGACAATAAAGGAAACTATCGATCAGAGAAAGAGGTATTGTTAATCGAAATCAATGAAGTGGATAAACACACTATTCTCTTTATGAGCAGGTTGCAGATTTTGTGCGTAAATGAGACTTCCATGTAAATATGACAAAAAAATTAAGCTCTACTGGAAGAACTATATTTATCAGAGTAGTTTTGCGGCTGTTTCTGTCTTCATCATTTTTCTGATATTGACGATTGAACATGCCGTTGTGGTGGCATCCATAGGCTCTACGGCGCTTATTGTTTTTTCCATGCCGAACAGTATCGCGGCAACACCCAAACGAGTTATAGGTGGCCACATGATTGGATTTCTCTCAGGATCTCTGATTGGTATCATTGCTCACGGGCCGGCATTTTACCTTGCACTGGTCTATGCTAAGCTGTTGGAGTTACACTGTTAGGTATGGTTGTAGCTGATATGGAACACCCTCCCACTGCGGGAACAGCGTTGGGCATAGCGATGACGGGTTATTCTAGGGAAGCTGCCATGGCGATCATGACTAGTGTTGTTATCCTCGCACTGATCCATAAGTTGGCGCGGCCATATATCAAAGATCTGGTTTAGACTGATACCCTGTTTTGGGGTTAACGGATTCAGAAGCTAAATGAAAGGCCGATCAAAAATTTGGTGGCCGTAATAGTCTCATGGGTACCGCCAGGCGTGTAGTTGTCGCTACTGCGTTGCTTCCATTTCCCGTAGAGATAGGTTATATCTAAAGTGATATTGCGCATGATGTTTACGCCCAGACCGGCGGTGGTGAATTGTTTATCTTCATCTGAAGTATCTGAACCCAGTGAAGGCGAAGGATAAAGGGCGTAGCCGACGCGGAAGCTTAGCGGTAGTTGGCTAATCAATGGTAATGTCAGTTCTGCTCCTGTGTGGATTTCAATGGTGGCACGGTAATTGAGCCTGAGAGAATCGTTCTGAACCGACAGATTAGCTATCTGCGGGTCGTTCATATCTGCATCGGCCAGGTCGTATTGTGTATCTGACCAATCGCGGTAACGTGCCGCTGCTGAAAGAGTGAGAAATCTGGAGGAAAAAGAGGCGCCTCCGTCCACATACCAGGGTAAGGACACCTCGTAATTCCATATTCCCGAGAATGCTGTATCGGCTTCGAAACCGTCATCAAAGATCAGGACTTCACTGCTGGAGTAGTCCTCTCTCATTCTCATATTTGTCGGCAAGCTGAATGTTCCGCCGAGAGCCAGGAGATTGCCGGCTTTTACGATTCCGCCCACTTTGATGAGATAGCTGTCGTGAGTGACGTTCAGCCTCCGGCTGACACTGTAAGAGTGAAAATCGCCCGGGTAGTTGATATATTCATCTATACTGTCATTCTGCTCGAAAAGGAATCTGAAATTCTCCTCACCCAGGAGACGAGAGACAGTGACTCCCAAAGTAGTATTTGGTGATAGAGCGATCCCGGCTGCTATGCTGAATTGATCGATACCCCCCTCGTTTGTGATTTCTTCAGCACGCTGAACATTTCTGTTAAACAGGTAAAAACTGGACACGGAACTTTCGTCTTTAATCTCAAAGCCAAGTTGATTGTTTTGCCTGCTGAATCCGCTGAATCTTAGATTTTCATCGAAATCGGCGATGTGGCTGAAACCAAATGCAAAAACAAGACTTCCTCTGGTTGTAGGCAAGGGTACTGTCATGCCGAAGGCTGCTGGCCGGTTGTAGAATTGGCTATCGGTTGTACCTTCATCAGCATACACAACTTCGTTAGAGAAGTTGAGGTTAGAGAACTCGCCGAAGATAGTACTGTTTCGCATCGCTGCCAGCCCGGCGGGATTCCAGTAGAGAGACGTGTAGTCATCTGCCAGCGACGTATAGGAACCTCCCATGGCCAGAGCGCGTGTGCCGAAACCCATTTCCCTCTCCATGATGTGGATGGCGTCATAGGCGGTCTGCCCACAAAGAGAAGAGGAGAGAGTTGACAGAAGAAAAAGAGTGATACCTTGGAAAGCGAGGAGACAACAGTGGGTTCGCTTCATGAGCGGATCAATCGTAATATGCGGCGAAGAGAGCTTTTACTTATTGCGTTTCGAGCTTACAGAGGAGGAGCCGGAACTCGACCTGGTGCCGGAAGAAGAGCGGGTAATCGTTCCACTGCCCGACGGGCTTGACGATGAAAGGCTTCCATAGCTTGAGGCTCGTCCGCTCCGTGTCACTGAACCGTTGCTTCGCCTCCCATCATATGAGTTATTGTTCCGGCCGTAGGACGAACGACCCGGAGTTATCAGTCTAACCCGCTTCATTTCGTTCTCTGCCAGTGCGATTGATAGCGGTTCAGACCGCCGGATAGACAGATTCGATCCGCCACTGCGCCGATCCCAGGTTCGTTTCTTGTGGGGGGAGGTAAAAGCAGCCAGGTAGTCAGGATTCGTATAGCCGTATGGGTTGCCGCTATAACCGTATCCGTATGGATATCCAAACTGATAGTTCATACCGTAGTAGTAATCAGAAAATCCCCAGTGGTTGTATCCGTACCTGTAAAATGGATCGCCGTACGGGCTGAAGCTCGAAAGAAACGGTTCGAAATCAGAATAGACATAATTGATATCGTAAGGATAGTCGTCTTCATCAATGACGGGAGATTCCGCCGCTGGTTTTACGGGATGGAACCAGGCGAGCTGTGTATAACACCCTTCAGCGGAAAACAGCACGAAGAGTAGAACAAGTGAAACTATAATGCCCTTTTTCATCTCTAATTCAAGGTACGCCTAAGTGGGGTGAAAATCAACAGTTTTATTGACGGACAGGAAGCAGTAGTAAACGTAAGGTGAATTTGCTAAGAAAATTGTTAGATTCTCTGCGGTTACAGCGTATTGTCTGTTCGACTGTAGTGCATCGTAATGGAATGTGATAAGCACATCGGCGCGATATTGCGAACAAAGTTGGAGAATAATTTGTCAGCAAGACTGTACCTGTCAGTCATAGTCTCACTTTTCTTCTCGGCCTGTATTCCTGTTATCCCGGTCCACAGGCCAGCACTGCCTCAAACTGAACCGAAGATGAGCCGCTCATCGAAGGGAGTCGTCGTGACGGCCCATCCGCTGGCAACGGATGCCGGTGTTAAGATGCTGCAGGCCGGAGGAAATGCTGTGGATGCTGCTGTCGCCGCCGCCTTCTCGCTTGCTGTGGTGGGGCCGAGTATGAGCGGCATCGGCGGCCGGGCTCAGATTCTCATCTATACAGCACAGGGAGAGATTCACGGTATCGATGCAACCACGCAGGTGCCGTCGAATTATGATCACGAGACAGCCCCGCAAGCCAAGTACGGTTATCCTACGGTAGCAGTTCCCGGTGTGGTAGCCGGCCTGACGAAAGCATCGCAACTGTTCGGGACACTGCCCAGAGAGACCGTAATGGCGTCGGCGATTGAATATGCCGGGGACGGCTATCCGATTCTTCCGGGGGAACTGTTTCGTCAATCATTGGTGATTGAAAAGATGAAAGAATTCGAAGGGACCAGACAACATTTCCTCAAAGCGGATGGTTCATTGTACAGTGCGGGAGAGACGTTTGTTCAAAAGGATCTTGCCGCTGTCCTGGAGGCCGTTGCCGCTGAGGGACCAGACGTCTTTTATCGAGGCTGGATTGCTGAAAAGATGGTGCTGGATGTGCAGCGCAACGGTGGTGTGCTGACGCGTGAATCGCTGGCAGATTACCGTGCTGAAGAATCACATATTGTGACGGGAAGCTACAGGGGTTACGATCTGGCCGCGCTCTGGACGCCCTCGTACGGGGCCATTGCCATCGAGGCCCTGCAGATCCTGGAGCAGTTTCCTGACTCGCTGTTTGAGGGGCCCGATTGGGCCAGAGCCATCTACCACGGAATATCCGCGGCCTATCTTGACCGTAAAGAGCAGAAATCGCTGGCGGACGCTCACCGCCTCACTTCTAAGGAGTGGGCCAAATTTCGTGCTGCCGAGACAGGCTTGCTGCAGGAAGAAGCTGACGCATCGAAATCGCTGCCGCCTGGCAGTCGGTATGCCGGGCCCATATCGCCAGCCGCCTGGACTGAACCGTACGCTCACACGAGTCACCTGACTGTAGTGGATCGTGACGGTATGATCGTCTGCCTGACGCAGACTGTGGGCCCCATCATGGGCTCCAAGGTAGTGACGCCGGGACTCGGTTTCATCTACGCCGCCACACTGGGAGGATATCTGGGAGAGATGCAGGCGGGCCAGCGGGCGGTGTCGCACATTGCTCCGCTGCTGGTTCTGAAGAATGATCGACCACTGATTGCCATGGGTGCCGCCGGCGGCAGCCGCATCATTTCAGCTCTCGTCGCCATCACAAGTAGAATCATAGATCAGGGCAGACCGCTTTCAGAAGCAGTCGCCCTACCGAGGGTTCATCCGACAGAAGCGGGAATAGACCTGGAGCGGACAGGCGAGGGAGGATGGTCAACGCAAGACAGCAGTTATCTTGCGGGGCTCGGCTATTCCATTACCATGAAAGACCGCCCGGGGATGTTCGGCAGGGCAAATATCGTCATGTTGGATACGTTGTCGGGGGAGTGGATTGGTGTCTCTGATCCCGATTGGGAAGGGACAGCCGGTGTACCGCTGAAGTAGAATTATGCCGGCGGCCTGATAGATGACCATTGCTGGAGCAAAGAGATACTTCGTCTGCAGCTACGGGGGCTGCGCAAGCTGGACCCTGCGCCGGTTCCTGCAGCATTACGGAACCGCCTATCATATTCACAGCTGCCGCCCGCCTGAGTTTCTGACGCTGCCCGTTTCGCGAAAGCCGGTTCACAGACTGTTCAATTACGGCGTGAAAGAGCATTTCGGCAGCGCGCGGAAGGACAGAATCCGTGACACCTCAAACTGCAGCGTCATCTATCTCTTCGTCAAGCCGGCGTATTCTATTTTCAGCCGCAAGGCGTTCAGTCAGAGACACCTGCGGAGTATCGGCGTAGAGCGAAAAAACCTGAGGAAGCTGAGGAAGCTCTCCCGTGAAGAATACATCACCAGCGGAGAGGATCTGATCGACTACGAGAGCTTCTTCCATAACTATGTGACGCGGGGAATCAACAGGAACTACGACATCATCGCCGTGAATGTTCACAAGCTGTGGAATGATCTGGAATCCTTCTTCACGCTTACAGACCTACCGCTGTCTGAACTGGAGAAGTTTCCGCAGAGACAGCCCCACAGGTTCGCGGAAAAGGTGGAAAAGTATCTGAACTTCGCCTACCGGGCGCTGAATGAGAAGATTGATGCCATGGCGCCGGTCACGCTTATTGAGGGTAGAGACAAGGATTGATTTCGGGGAGACCGGCATTCACCAATCGGGTTATGAGACCCACGAATGTTCTGCTACTTGGCTATTCTAATTTTCATAAGAAAGATTTGAGATTTTAGTAGTTCTGTTGCCCCTTCCCATTTTTCAGTTGATAATGCATCATCATGCTCCTTCTCTGCCTCTAATGTGGCATTTCTTATTTGAGCGGCCCATGTATCGATTAGTGAGTAACCCTCATCTAAGAACGTATTACTGAATTCTGCCTTTAGTTGATCGTATTCTTCCGTATAGCTCGCCCATCCCTTGGTTATTTTGTCACAACTGGCTGACCACTGCCAGATCTGCCATTCACCATAAGGAAAAGGCTCACAATTATTGGTAGTTTCCCCCCAGCCATCTGCTATGGCTGTAATTGGGTTCTGATATGCCAGGTTATCAAAAGCATTATCAACGTCCCATGGGATAAGATGCAATCTTTGACTACCTGGTTCCTCATACCAATAATAATTATGATTCTTAGAACCACCCTTATCCGTATACCAATGAAACGCTCCGTCATCATTTCTGATCGCTCTATCTACAACCGCATATGAAATGATTTCATTTACATCCATGTAATCAGCGATAACGCTTTGTAATTGAGACGAGTCTGCACGTGCTATTTTTTGACCAAAACTCTTAATAATATCTAAAGATGGACCTTCATCCTCATTAGTTTTTAATGCATCATACAGTTTTTGATCTTTTTGCGGTTCACCATTGCTTTGGAGAGGCCAGACTTCCTTGTAAAGGTTTCCTTCTCCATCATCAAAGTTATATCGTGTGAATTGGCCATCAACTTGTTCAGTGAGTGCGTATAAACCAGAATATTCATCATTTATGATTAGTCTTGCATGGACTGAACGAGGAGCGGGTACCCCCATACTTCTAAATAACCAGTATCCTAGTCTCTCATGCATCTGAGAAGGGTCCAGGTTTTGAGAATGAAATTGCAGTTTTTTTAGACCATAAAATTTATCATCTCTACCCTCCCAATTAATACTAACCTTCATAGATAATTTGGTGCATATTTTTTCCCCAGAAGGATCAAACACATCCTTTCCGGACAAACAGCCTACAAATGCTCCAATATCGCCCTTATATCTGATCCCAACGGGACTAACTGTGTCTCCCTTAAAAATCAGCATACCTTCAACATTTTCTTCCGCTGCGGGATCCGCATCAATTTCTGCCAAAGCGTTGCTTGGAATCTTCAACTCAAAAGTATGTAATGATTCTTGGTCAAATATATAATCTGAGTCCAGATTAAGATATTGCTCAGAACCTTTGGGCGTAATCGTTGGAACGGTAAAATCTAGATCTGTATCTACTTTTTCAGCTATACCCGAAGTCCAAAGTAATAAAAGTGATATCAGTAATGTCCTTTTCACATCCAAGTTTACCCATCATCCCACAAACAAAAAAGCCCGCTTGATCTTCACTTTGTTACGAAGGACAAATGCGTGGAGCTTAATTAAACCAGACACCAATTCCCTGCTTTCGCAACTGATTACTCAACATTTCTTCTATTTCTTTTGCATCTTTCCTTGTTGGTATGGGATTATACTTTTCATACAATTCCGGTCTCAATCGAATACCGTATTCACGAGCGTATTTATTTGATTTATATGCTTCTTTATGTTGTTCAAACCTTAGGGTTGGTTCTCTGGATGATTGTCCTACATAGACACATTCATTTCCCTCGATATATTCAGGGTTTTGTTGCCGGAATTTCTGAAAGTTGGCAACCTGGGGATCTAACTCAATCACATATACATAATATTTCTTCACAAAGAAAGATTACCCATCATCCACCAAACAAAAAACCCCGCTACTGCGGGGCGCTTGTTTAAATCCTTTGGGTTTTAAGAATGAAACCATTAACAGACACACTCTATTTCCAAAGTAGTCATTTAACAACTACTCAAAATTCTTCCAGAGGAGAAAGTAGTAGTAGAGTAGTTGTATTTCTCTTATACAAAGAAAAACCCCTTAAAACCGTAAGTTGTAGAATTTAAGGGGTTTAACTAGTCGGGGTGGTCAGATTTGAACTGACGACCCCCTGCTCCCAAAGCAGGTGCGCTATCCAGGCTGCGCCACACCCCGAAAGACAATCAAGAGTTGGA